>JAITCT010000210.1 GCA_031282925.1 Dysgonamonadaceae bacterium
GAACCGGTGATGCGAGCGCCTTTCAAGGGTTTTTCCTTGCCGTATTTTTTGCGGAGGGACATTAAGCCGGGCATTTCGTGTTCGGCAATTTCAATTTCTTTTCGTCCGAAGTCGGCTAATGCGATGTCGGCGACTTTATAAGAGAAGCTTGTTGACATGAATTTTGATATTATTAAATGTGAGGTGCAAAGTTATGTGTTTTTTTTGAAACGATTGCAAAAATACGAAGAATTATACTGTGCGCGATATGATTTTGTGCATAATTTGAATCTACCGGCATCCGCATAAAAAAAATAATTTTTGATTTCACAAAAAAACAATTAACTTTGCGCTCACTTTACGCAATCGCCCTGCGAGAGAAAAATATGGCTCGCGAGTTGCGGTTGTATTATTTCAATATATTATAAAACATTTCTTATTTATGAATTTAATTAAAGTTGCGGAACAAGCTTTTACAACCCCGAAAGAACAGGAATTCCCCCGCTTTAAGAGCGGCGATACCGTTACGGTAGCTTATCGGATTAAAGAAGGAAACAAGGAACGCATACAGCAGTATCGCGGTGTGGTGATCAAAATTGCGGGACATGGCGATCAAAAGCGTTTCACGGTGCGAAAAATGTCGGATAACGTTGGCGTTGAACGTATTTTCCCTGTAAACTCCCCGTTTATCAACAGTATTATTTTGAACAAATCTGGTAAAGTTCGCCGTGCGAAACTGTATTATTTGCGTAAACTTACCGGTAAAAAAGCAAGAATCAAAGAAAAAAGAATCTGAAAGCATTGTGTGTACAAAATGATTTTGGGGGAGGTGATTTAGCGACAGGAAATCATATTGTATCTTTGCAAAAAAGGAGGCATTGTTAAAACTGATAAATATTACAACAGAGACAAATATACTCCGACAGTAAAAGAAGCAGGGCAAAAACAGTCATTCTTTGAGGATTTTGATGAATTTTTGAAAATAAAAAAAATTTCGGAACGAAGAAAACGGACGTACATGGTTGTTATCTGTGCATTGAAGCGATTCGAATTATATATCCGAATTAAGAACGATAAATCATTTTCGCTCGCATTAGACAATGTTACATCTAAAAGCCTGAGCGACTTTGATAAATTCCTGCGGAACGAACATATTTTCCCGGAACAGTTCCGGAACTTTATAAAGAAGTGTCGGAGAGCAGAAATCCGGAGCCAAGAGGACAAAATACGGTAAACGGAATATTTACTAAAATACGGACATTCTTTATCTGGGCTGTGGATAATGAAAAGACAGACAATAACCCGTTTCATAAATTTAAGATAGAAGAATGTGTTTACTGCACTCCATATTATATAAGCATTAAAGAAAGAAACCTGCTGTACAGTACCGACCTTCGGACCGCCCCGCGCTCGCAGTACAAAGAGATATTTTTGTGTCCCAGTGTCTGACAGACTGCCGTGTAGCCGACTTTTACGGGCTTACAAAGCAAAATCTTATCAATGGAGCAATAGAGTATATCGCACGGAAAACAGACGGGCGAGCAGTAACGGTGCGAGTTCCGCTCAATGCCACAGCAAGGGAAATACTTGCCAGATATGCCGGTTTTGAGGGAAAGACATTATACCGTACATATCCGAATAAAAATACAACAGGGCAATCAAAAAAAGCATTTATAATCGCCAAACTTACCTGGAATGTCGTGATACCGATACTTGATCCTTTGACACGCGAAAGTGCTATACGCCCGCTGAACGAAATAGCCTCATCTCATCTTGCCCGCCGCTGCTTTGTGGGTAATCTCTATAAACAGGTATAAGGCCCTAATCTGGCAGGTGCTCTTTCAGGACATAAAGAAGGCAGCTGTGCCTTTGCCCGCTATTGTGAAATAGATGAGGAAATGAAAACCGAACTTGTCGGGATGCTGGAAATCAAGTAGGAGGAACGGGATTAATTCCCGTTCCGATCTCTCACACCACCGTACGTGCCGTCCGGCATACGGCGGTTCCCCAATTATCCTTTGAACACCGGATGATAATACATCTTAAAAGTCGGATAACCTGCACGCAGTAGTCGCTCGTCAGATAAGGCTTCATGTATCGTTGGATGAGCTGCCATACGCCAATACATCTTCCGGCAAAAGGCAGCCACCCTGACTTGATTCTCATCCGGGACGAGTTTCTTCAAATTCCGGTAGATGAACCATATTTATCAACTATTTCCGACAAGTCATTACTTGCAGTTTGCCTCGAAGCACTATTTAATTCTTGGTATTCTTTATTGGTAATTTTACCTTTTTCTTTAACATACAATACGGCTTTTATCTGCCTTTCATTCAATCCTAACTGTTGCAGTTACTTTTCCGAAAAACGGTCTTTGAATAACGTAACAATAAATCCACCTTCTTCTTTCAATTCAAGCGTTGGAAATCCTGCGGCTTTGCAGGAATTAATAATTTTCATAATGCCGCTACCCCACGAATCAATGTAACCACCAAGAAAGCAAGCCCCTGCAAGTATTGAGAATATTGAAGGGAAAATGGATCAAACCACAGGACTACGTGACTACAGACACTCTTTTCTACACCACCAACAGGACCTTGGGTTAGAAATGGGCTGTTCATTAATTATTCTCATATTGCCGCTTAATTTTTATTACTTACTTGTAATAAAATACCGCTTTGAAGTTTCCTATTCTAAAAAGAGTTTACGCCACACATCAAAGCACACGGTGTATTTTTTGCCATATTTGGAAAGCGACTTTTGTAATACTCCTCTTGTATTTGCTATTTAACTGCAGGTGTCGGGAATCTGGCGGATGATCATTTATTCCAGTACCTTTTTGCAAATAGCAAATTAAATCCTGGTATTTCGCTTTGTCAAGATTTGCCAATAGTTTATTGGGTGAAATGATCTTGTATTTGCTCTTGTCGCTCAGATTTTCCTGGCCAGGTCGTTTTCATGTTTTTGCCGCTGCGGTAGACTTTCTCCAATAAATCGCCCGTTCTCTTGCGGAATTATGTGAACGTGAATAAAGTCGTCTGCTTTTATGGTTTCTGTTTCTTTGTTGGCAATCATTTGTTCCGCCCAAAGCGTTTGACGCATTAGCTGATAAAACGGCTCAAAGAAATAAATAGAGCTTCGGTAGCTGTCATAACTTTTAAGTTGTCCGGAGCCGGATATTAAGCCGGAATATCTTCTTAATCGCTCTTGTCCTGCTCCGTTTGCCCCTTTTGGTTCGCTCTTTCTGTCTTCAAGCGATTTGTCGGCATTACCGTAACTCTCCGTATATTTCCATTCTATTGGAAGAAGATAATTCTTTCCGTTCCTGTGTTTTGCGTAAATCAGCGCGTCAATGGAAGTGCGAAAAGCGCCGCGAGTTGGTTTCTTCCCCTCTCTGCATTCGTTTAGATGGTCTTTGTCGCTTACAACCTCAAATGCGATATACTTATTCGGCTGCTCAATTGCCAGAACATCAACAATGTCTTCACAAATGATTTGTGCTGTTTTCAGGACTGCGTCTTTGTCGTCTCTGACAGGGAACAGATGATTTAAACACGCTATTTGAGAAGCCAAAACGAGTCTTGCAGGTTTGTTTTTCGGCTGTCCTTTCCAAAAAGAGATTTTGTTTTTTTGAAAATACTCAATAACCTGGTTTAAAATTGGCGGAAACAAATTCTTATTGCCGTCTAAAAGAATACTTTCCTGGGGATAGTCTTTTCCTTTTCTTGAAATGACAAAACCTCCTTTGCAGCCATCAAACAGTTCGCTGTTTTCGATTAATTCAATCATCCTTGCTCTTTCATGTTTCTGATACTTGCTCATCGTTCTTTCGTTTTATATTGTTTTCTTGTGTATTTATCTCCGGTCATCTTCTCAAGCCTTTTATCACATCCTTATGTTTTTAGCATGTTGTTTGGTTCCATTGTTTCTTAGGAACATGTAACTGTGATTGTATTGCTTATTCTGCTCTATGACTATATAGTATTAATGCTAATCCCATCATAGATAAAACTATGACTTCTTTAGTTGCTTCATCAGTAAATTCAATCCATTCCTATATTCTGATTTTATGTTTTTTTATTTTCTGCTCGTAAGATTCTGCTTTAAGTTTTTTGATTTCTACGTAAATTGCTTTTTTCATATCATAAGGTGTTTTTGGCTCTGATTTTTTTTCTAATGTTTTTACTGTGTGATTTAAAATATTTCCAATAAAATTCTGCACACGTTCTTTGGAGGTACAGGTATCTCAAACTTTTGTTGTGCTTGTAATGAGGATGTGCAAAATAAAATAATTAATGCTGTTGTTAATATAGTCTTTTTCATAGTTTTTATTTCTTTAACCTCTCTGTTTCTTCTTTTTTGAAATGCTTGTCTGTTTGATCCAAAGCACCTGATTTCGCGCTGCCTATAAGGTAATTGACGGCTGCATGGATATTTGCACCATACCTAACTTGGCTCTTTCCTGAAATGATACGTTGTATGTCATTGTTCATATTGTTTTTATACTTCGCACGGTATGGTTTTGTGCACCGGCAAACGGCTTTTTTTGCAAACACAAAGACACGAAGATATGAAAACCATGCATTAACAGTTTCTTCGTGTCTTTGTGCTTTCGTGTTTAAATAAATTTCCATATCATGCCGTGCAAAGTATCATTAATCAATATTTGACAGAAGTACAGCCTTTATTCTTTCAACAGCCACAAGCGTATCTTCCCTATTCCCAAACGCCGTGAACCGGAAAAAGCCTTCCCCCGAAGCGCCGAATCCCGAACCCGGCGTTCCGACTACTTGGGCATTGTTCAGCAGAAAATCAAAAAACTCCCAGGAAGTCATTGAGTTAAGCGTCCGACACCAGATATAGGGAGCATTAACGCCACCGTAACATTTCAATCCCAAACTTTCCAAGCCTTCTTTGATGATTTTTGCGTTTTGCATGTAATAAGCGATTGTTTCCCGCGTTTGTTTCAGTCCTTCCGGCGAATAAACCGCTTCGGCGCCCCGTTGGATAACGTAGGAAGTTCCGTTGAATTTAGTCGATTGACGCCTTCTCCACATCGCATTCAATGAAAGGGTTTCTCCTTTGGACGTTTTGGCAGTCAAGTCCTTGGGAACTACGGTATAACCGGCACGCAAACCGGTGAATCCGGCTGTTTTGGAAAAACTCCGGAATTCAATCGCCACCCCGTGCGCGCCTTCGATTTCGTAAATGCTGTGCGGCACATTTTCCTGAGACACAAAAGCTTCGTAAGCCGCATCGTACAAAATCAGCGATTGATGTTCTACCGCATAATCTACCCAAGGTTTCAGTTGGTCTTTCGTTAGTACCGTACCCGTCGGGTTGTTCGGATAACAAAGATAAATAACGTCTGCCGTTTTTTCCGGGAAAGAAGGAACAAATTGATTGGCCGGCGTACAAGGCAACAATTCAATTTTACGGCCTGCCATCAGGCTGGTATCCACATAAACCGGATAAGCAGGGTCGGTAATCGCTACCTGATTGCCCTCGCCCAAAATATCGCCGATATTTCCGGTATCGCTTTTTGCGCCGTCGCTGACAAATATTTCACCGGCTTCGACGGCAATTCCCCTGTCGGTGAAATCATGTTTCAGGATAGCGTTTACCAAAAAATCATAACCTTCGTAAGGAGCATATCCCCGCAGGGTTTCCGCTTTCCCCATTTCCCGTGTCGCTTTGACGATAGCCTCGATGACTGCCGGTACAATGGGCTGCGTAATATCGCCGATTCCCAGACTGATCACCTTTTTTTCGAGGTGCTTTTCCTTGTATTCTTTCACTCTTTTTGCCACTTCGGCAAATAAATAATTATTACCTATCTCGGTATAATGCTCATTAATTTTTATCATCGTTCCATTCTCCTTCAAAGACCGTAACCGCATCGCCGGTCATGTAAATATGATTATTTTCTTCATTCCATTCCAGTTCCAAATCGCCGCCCGATAAAGAAATGGTAGCTTTCCGTTCCAAGCGTTTGGTCAAAACGGCGGCGGCTTCCACAGCGCACGCACCTGTCCCGCAAGCCAAAGTTTCCCCGCTTCCCCGCTCCCACACACGCATACGGGCGCGGGTGGGCGACACGATTTCTACAAATTCCGTATTCACCCGTTCCGGAAACATCGGATGATTTTCGATTTTCGGCCCGATTTTTTCCAAGTCCAAACCATCAATCCCTCCATCCTGCGATTCCACAAAAATAACGGCATGAGGATTACCCATCGAAATACAGGTAACGGCATATTTTTCCGTTCCAAAATCAACAACTTGATTAATAAGCGTCTTGTCAGTCCATTTCACGGGAATTTTGGAAGTATCCAATACCGGTTCGCCCATATCGACTTTTACCCTGTGTACTTCACAGTTTTCCGGAAGCAGTTCAAGGATTTTTACACCGGCTTTGGTTTCCAGAGTAATTATTTTTTTATTGGCATACCCTCTGTCATAGACAAATTTGGCGACGCAACGCGAAGCATTTCCGCACATCTGGGCTTCCGAACCGTCGGCGTTAAACATCCGCATCCTGAAATCGCAGGTATCGGAATACATAATCAAGACCAGTCCGTCGGAACCGACACCTTTGTGCCGATCGCTGATTCGGACTGCCAATTCTTCGGGGTTATCCACTTTTTCGAGGAAACAATCAATATAAACGTAATCGTTTCCGGCCCCGTGCATTTTTGTAAATTTCACCTGAGTTTATTATTAATTTAGACAAATTTATTATTTAACGGCGCAAAGGTAACGATTATTTGTAACATAACCCGAATTTCATTTGAAACGGCAAATAGCCCGCATAGGAATGCCGCAAACCTACGCAGGTTTATGACATTTCTACGCAGGTTTCGGCATTTTTAAAAGGCATTAATCCGGTTACGAGCGGTTCGGAACTTATTCTTCCTTTAAAAGCATGTCTGAAAAATAACAGCGCCTGAAAAAATAAATAGTCTTTATCGGCGTGTCCGGGAAAAACACAATTATTTACCGTGCTTTCCGTTTTTATCTATAAATGAAAAAAAAGTTTCTTCCGATAGTAATCATCCTGATTGGGTCTTCGTCCGTAAGAGCCCAGTTCGACACGCAGTTAAGCAATTATTGGGCAACCATTAGTTATTTTAATCCTGCTTATGCCGGGCAATCGGGGAAGCTGGAAGCAACTTTGATGAGCCGTATCCAGTGGCTGGGGATAAGCGGAGCTCCCCGAACTACGATTCTTACGGCCAATATGCCTTATCAATTGTTTGGAAGAACACACGGCGTCGGCGCTATGCTGTATAATGACCGTATCGGTTTGTTCAGCACTACCGCCTATTACGGGCAATACGCATGGAAAAAAAAACTGTTCAAAGGCGATTTCAGCGCCGGCCTGCAAGGTGGCTCCATCTCCCAGTCGTTTGACGGAACAAAAGTATATATCCCCGAAGACGACTACCATAGCGCCACCGACGAAGCCATTCCCACCAGCTCGGTTTCCGGAAACGGAATTGACCTTTCCCTCGGTTTATTTTATTCCAAAGACAAATGGTTTGCCGGTTTATCGGTCAATCACCTGTTGTCGCCTCATATAGATTTGAACGAAAATAATGTTTTTGAAATACCGCGTTCATATTATTTTGTAGCCGGATACAATATACCATTAAACAATCCGTTATTAGAACTACAATCTACATTGTTGTTAAAAACAATGCAAATGAGTTCTTACGCTTTAAAATCCGATTCTTTGACGGAAACAATCAAAGGGAATACGTTGAAAGCGATGTTGCATAACAGTCAGGTAGATATTTCCGTACGGATGATTTACGATAAAAAGTTTTGGGGCGGTTTATCCTTGCGGTACGGCGATGCGGTCGTGTTGATGCTGGGAGGAAAATTTAAAATGATAGAAGCCGGTTATGCCTATGATTTTCCAATTTCGCGAATCATTAAAGCATCAACAGGCAGCCACGAACTGTTTATAAGGTACAACATGGATTTGAATTTGAAAAAGAAAGGGAAATATAAACATAAAAGTGTTCGAATATTATAGTAAATATGAAAAATTTGATTTTTTTGGTCTTACTGACGTTCTTTATAGTTTCATGCGGAAGATCACTTTCGGGAGACGGAGGGGAGCTTGTCGGCACAAGCGTTCCCGCTTGGAGTGAACCAAGTCCGCATGGTATGATACTGATTAAAAAAGGATCGTATGAAATGGGTCCTGCCGGGCGGGATTCCTTATGGGGTGTTTATCAAGACCCGAAAGGCATTTCGGTTGATGCTTTCTGGATGGACGAAACGGAAGTTACCAATGCCGAATACCGGCAATTTGTCTATTGGGTAAGGGATTCGATTATCCGGGAGCGGCTTTACAGCGCCGGGGACGATACTTACAAAATAGAAGAAGACAAAGACGGAAATCCGATTGATCCTCCTGTTTTGAATTGGAGTAAACCCATACCCGGCGAACGGAGAGCCAGCGAAGAAGAATTGGCGGCTATGCGTAGCGTGTATTGGACAAACCCGATTACCGGCGAAACAAGGTTAGACCCCAAACAAATGATTTACCGTTACTCCGTTTTTGACGCAACTTCTTATGCTTTAAGAAGGAACAGATTAGATCCCGCCGAAAGAATAAGGAATACCGACATCAAAGTCAATCCCAACGAAGTGATTATGATTTCCAAAGATACGGCTTATATAGATGAAGAAGGACGCATTGTTTCCGAAACGATTACCCGTCCGCTGAGTTCTATTTGGGACTTCTTAAACACATACATTGTAAATATTTATCCCGACGAAACGGTTTGGGTAAACGATTTCAATAATGCCTACAATGAACCGTATATGCGCCTGTATTTCAATCATCCCGGATATAACGACTATCCGGTGGTAGGTGTTTCATGGGAACAGGCCACTGCTTTTTGCGTTTGGCGAACCGAATATTTTAAGAAATCAATGGACGGCAGATTCAGGAATACCATTGAGCCTTACCGTTTACCGACGGAAGCGGAATTTGAATATGCGGCAAGAAGCGGAAGATCGGAAAACAGATATCCGTGGGCAACAGATGGGGTAACCAGCGAAAAAGGCTGTTTCCTCGGCAACTTCAAACCGGGTGAAGGTAATTACCTGAAAGACGGATATTTGATTACTTCCAAAGTAGCTTCTTTCTCGCCCAACGAATTTGGTTTGTATGACATGGCCGGCAATGTGGCGGAATGGACGTCGACTGCATACCTTGAGTCCGGACTTGAAATTATGAGCGATATAAATCCCGAATATCGTTACAATGCGGCAAAAGAAGATCCCTACGCACTGAAGAAAAAAGTCGTTCGCGGAGGCTCGTGGAAAGATGTAGCGCATTTTATCCGTTCGGACATGCGCTCTTTCGAATATCAGAATGAACAGCGTTCCTATATCGGATTCCGTTGCGTTCGTACGCAAATCGGTTTCTCAAAAGCAAAAGGAAATAAATAACTATCAATTATTATAAATCGTGGGTTTCAAAAGAAAATATCAAAATACGGTAGAAAAATTTTTATCAGGCGATGCGGGTAAAAGATTTTTCCAAATTTTTTATAGTGTGGGTGCGGCAATCGTAATCATCGGCGCATTGGCAAAAATTACTCACTGGCCCTACAATCTGGGGAATATACTGCTTACAGTCGGCTTGCTTACCGAGTTTTTGGTGTTCCTGATTTCGGCTTTCGACACGCCGGTCAAAGATTACCAGTGGGGTAGAGTATTTCCGGTGTTGGATACAAACGATGCGGACGACAGGCCGACATTCGGAAACGGTGGTGGACCGGTTGTCATAGGAAGAGGGGTTGACCCGGCGACCGGAGTAAAAGGCGCAGGCATAGGAACAGCAGGAGTTGCAGCCGGCGGAAGCGGCGGCGCTATTGTTATTGGCAGCGCAGGTTCCGGCGGTTTTAGCGGAGGAGCTGCAACGGCAGGAACTTCACAACCGGAAAGCGCAGTTGAAGCGGTTGAAGCAATGACGCCCGGACAGGTCCGTCAATCATTCGGTATCCCCAATGCCGTCGAAATTTCGGAAGAAGACAGCAATGCGCTGACAGCCAGCATTAAAAAAATGGCGGCAGCAGCCGACCAATTGAGCAAAATGGCTGAGGTAACCGAGGCTACCCAACAATATTTGGAGAAATTAACGGAAATGTCGGAAAACATGTCCAAATTCAGTTCGGTTACCAATAGCCTGACCGATGTATCGGATGTGTTGCTCAATTCCTACAAAAGCATTACCGATAATTCCGATGGAATCAATCAATCGTCGCGCGGTTACGTGCATCAAATGGAAGCCTTGAACAAAAACATACAGGGTTTGAATACGATATATGAAATACAATTGAAGAGTATCAGCTCTCAAATTGACGCTATTGAGCGGATTAACGCCGGTTTGATGCGTATTAAAGATTTGTATGAAGGCTCAATTGTTGACAGTTCGGTATTCCGTAGCGAAACCGAAAAAATGGCGCAGCAGTTGCACGCGCTCAACGGCGTTTACAACCGCTTGTTGAATGCGATGACCATGAATATGTATGGTGTGGGAGGTAATCCCCATTTCAACAATTCCTATAATCCCGCCTCCGGCTTCACCCCAAACCCGAATGCACCCTTATAAATCATTATTGATTAAATAGATGGCAGCAAACAGTCCAAATTCCCCAAGGCAGAAAATGATAAACCTGATGTATCTGGTTTTTATTTCCATGTTAGCCCTCAATGTTTCTACGGAAGTATTGGATGGTTTTGCATTGGTGGAAGACAGTTTAAATCGAACCATGAATTCGACCTCTTCCAGGAATGAAATGATTTTCGGCGACATGATAGAGTACCATGATTTGAATCCTGCAAAAACGGAAAAATGGTATAATTATGCCAGGCAGGTGAAAGACAAATCCGATTCATTGTTTAATTATACACAGGAATTGAAAATGAAGATTGTGCGGAAATCCGACGGAAAAGACGGCGATCCCGAAAATCTCAAACGTCCCGACAATCTGGATGCTGCCTATGATGTGATGTTTGAACACGGGAAAAATGATGGGCGGAAACTCAAGGAAGCCATAGACAATTACCGGAATTTTGTATCCTCGTTAATTATTGATACAACCAAAAGAAACATTGTCCGGTCCAACCTGAGTACGGAAGTTTCGAAGCAAGCCAAAGAAAACAAACAGACATGGGAAGAATCCATGTTCTGGAAAATGCCTGTGGTTGCATCCGTTACCTTGCTGACTAAACTGCAAAACGATATTCGTTACGCCGAAGGCGAAGTTTTGAGCGAACTTCTACGAAATATTGACTTGCAGGATTACAAGGTAAATAAAATCGAAGCGCAGGTTATACCCCAATCGCAGATTGTGATGCGGGGACAGAATTATATAGCCGACTTGGTACTTTCGGCGGTGGATTCGACGCAACAGCCGACTGTCTATGTGAATGGTAAAATATTGCCTCCGGAAGCTCGCGGCCATTATGTGGCGGGAACGGGTTCGACGGGAACATTTCCGTTAAACGGTTATATTGAATTAAATTCGAGTACAGGAACATCCCGTTATGAGTTTTCGACGCATTATTCGGTTGTCGAACCGAGTGCAACCGTTGCTTCTCAGTTGATGAACGTAATGTATCCGGGTATTGATAATGATCTTCGGATTGCGGTTCCGGGTGTGCCGAGTTCCAACATTACGGCGACTATGACTAACGGTACATTGACCCGTAAAAATGAAAATATATGGGTTGCCCGGCCTGCCAAAGCAGGTATGGAAGCCATTATTTCGGTTCAGGCAAAAATGGCCGACGGGCGTGTGCAGGAAATGGGAAAAAACAGTTTTAAGGTAAGACCTTTGCCTACTCCGAGTACATTTTTAATGATACCCGATGCTAAAGGTAACCTCGAAAAGTTCGAGGGCGGATATATAGCCAAAGCATCCTTGCTTAATGTTGACGGTATCAGGGTCGGTATTGATGATGGCCTGTTGAACATTCCGTTCTCCGTTTTGCGGTTTGAAACCACCATTACCGACAATCTCGGTATGGACGTAAGGGAAATATCGCAGGGCGCTAACTTTACGGATCGTCAAAAGACGCAGATTCGGGGGGTAGCCCGAGGTAAAAGAGTGTTGATAAGAGGCATTGTCGCCAGAGGTCCCGACGGTGTTGAGCGGAATCTAAGGTCCCCGCTTGAAATATTGATTAATTAATAAGAATATTTAGTTTTAAGTGAAAAATATGAAACCGATTTATTTTTTTAGTTTGTTATTTGTATTTTCGACGTATATTTGCGCCGGTTTTGCACAAAACCAGCCGGACTCGCGCAGTCAACAAATTCAGAGCCAGATAGAGGAACAACGGAGGCTGCAAGCCGAACGGAACCAATACAGGCAATACTCGCCTGCGGAACTTAATGAACAAGCGCAACCTGCTCCGGCGCGAACCCGTCAACATTCGCCGGAAGCGGTTCCCGACCAAATGCCGGCATTGACCGAAAGGGCAGTATTAAAAAATATGGATAATTCGAGAGAACCGGTTAAACCGGTTTGGCTTAGGGAAATGTATCGTATTATTGATCTTAATAAAGATAACAATGCGGCATTGAAATATCCCGTACAACCGATCGGCGACCGTGTCAATCTCTTTTCCTTATTATTCAAATTATTATCTGAAAACAAAATCGCTTCGTATGCCTATACGGATAAAACGGAGGTATTAACCGACGCCGGAAAAATTCCTTTTGAAGAAGTGTTGAAAAGCAACCAGATTCCGTATACAACCCAAGGTTCGGGCGAAAACAGGAAATACGTCATTGACGAAATTGATGTTCCGAGTGAAGACGTATCGCAATATTTAATCAAAGAAGGTTGGTTTTTTGATCAGGCGACCGGCTCTTTTAATACTCGGATAACAGCTATTTGTCCGATAATCGTTCGGTTGGACTATTCCGACAATACATTTCACAGATCGCCTGTTTGTTGGGTGCTTTATGAAAATATCCGTCCCTATCTTTCCCGTGAAATGATTATGACTTCCGATCTCAACAACGCATTGATTTATACGATGGACGATTTTTTTACTAAGAAGATGTATTTGGGCGATATTATAAAAACCGTCAATTTGAAAAACCAAAGTTTGCAGGAACAGGTGGGAAGTGATCCGGATGTTTTGAAACATGCGCAGGACAGCATCGAAGAGCAGTTGAAGTTTTTCCGGAAACAACTGTGGGTACAAGCGGATACGGCAACAGTCGTAACTAATAAAACAGTAAAGAATACCACCGATGCAAAAACGGGTAAAGAAAATAGCCGGAAAAGTGAAAAAGTAAAAGCGCCGAAAACAAAAGTGGATAAGTCATCTTCAACGCCAACCCGAAGTGTACGAAGAACCAGATAAAGTATTGATCTTATACGCGGCAATTGGTTTGCTTTACCAAAATCGGCACATTCACCAATGGAACACGGGTATTTATACAGGTGATGAGTGTGGAAGAATGCAAAGGGATGGACATTGGTGTTCCATCCCGATTTGTTTACGCACAACACTGGAACATAAACCTGAAAAAATATTATGCCGAAAACGGGGCATTGCATCTGCCAAAGCATGAACGCGGCACTGTTGAAGTGTTTCCGCAACATCAAAGATGAATTGCGGGGGATGTAACCGTTATTTTGTACGTCAGAATTATAAATAAATTTTCTTTTCAAAATCGGTTTTACGGAAATTATCCGATTAAATACAGTGAACTAATTGATTCATTGTTGCAAACGCGATAGATAGCCGTAGCAAACATATCGGCAACCGAAACGATTTTTACTTTCTCGCTTTTTTTCGAATAGGGAATACTGTCGGTGAAAATAATTTCGGTAAGTTTCGACTGGTCAATTCGCATGGAAGCAGGATCGGACATGACGGCATGAGATGCGATTGCACGCACGGAAGCGGCTCCTCCGGACATCATCAAATCGGCGGCTTTAGTAATCGTTCCGGCCGTATCTACAATATCGTCCACTAAAATAACGTCCATGCCTTTGACGTCGCCGATAATCTTCATTTCGGAGATTTCGTTGGCTTTTTTGCGTAATTTGTAACAGATAACCATCGGAATATTCAGGTATTTGGCATAGGTGTTGGCTCTTTTGGTTCCGCCGACGTCGGGCGTAGCAATCACCAAATTATCCAGATTCAAGTTTTTGATTTCGTCTAAAAAAACAGTAGAAGCATAAAGGTGGTCAACAGGAACGTCAAAAAACCCCTGAATTTGGTCGGCATGTAAATCCATAGTGATTAAACGGTTAATTCCTACGACGCCTAATAAATCGGCGACTAATTTCGCACCGATAGCCACGCGCGGATTGTCTTTGCGGTCTTGCCGCGCCCATCCGAAATAGGGAATGACCGCAATGATGGACTTTGCCGAAGCCCGTTTGGCTGCATCAACCATTAACAGCAATTCCATCAAATTGTCGGAATTGGGAAATGTTGATTGAATCAAAAAAACATGCGAACCACGAATGGATTCTTCATAAGCGACGGAAAATTCTCCGTCGGCAAAAAACTGAATGTTTATTTTTCCAAGCGGACATTGCAGGCTTTTGCATATTTTTTCCGCTAAATACCGGGAATTTGAACCCGAAAAGACTTTATATGAGACCATTTTTTGATATAAATATTATTACAACAAATTATATTATCAACAGAATGTTGCAAATTTACGTTAAATTTTTGATACATTTATATTTTTTGCTGTTTTTGATGCAAATCCTGCTTCAAAAACTTTCCCATGGCGGCTTCCTCTTCGTTGGCTGTTGTTGATTCAATGCTCTTCAAGCCTCTTCCTTTAAATTTGTCCCACTCAAATTTAAGACCGTAACAGCGAGCTATCGTGCTGATTCAGGGTCTTTATTTCAAGAAAAAACCAGCCGGCACTAAACAGGGCGATAAGTCTTCCCTGTGTGGAATTACAGGTTGCCGACCGGGTTTCCTTGCTTTTTGAATTTAATGTTTTTATTGCTTTTTATCTTCACAAAATTACTTCTTATTTTCTTTACAGAGTGCAAATCTAAGGTGACGGGATTGATAGCAATAAAAAAACAGCGCCTCAAAAAAAGAATTAACCTTATTCGTGTGATTTTGATACTTTGCACGGCATGATTTTGTGCATCCGATTTTATCAAAAATGGAAAATTATTTAAATACGAAGAAACTGTTAATACACGGTTTTTGTTTTTTTTGTGTTTACAAAAAAACCATTTGCCAATGCACAAAACCATACCGTGCGCAGTATAACATGCAGTCATTCAAAATATACCGCAAACAGGGTATTGCGGCAATTTTTCAAACGCCCTATATTTGCAGGATGAGTTGACGGGTAAACGGGTTGATAAATACAAAAACTTTATTACTTTAACTCAATTGTGCGTAACATAAGAGATTAATTGAAAATTACGAATTTACCGAGTCTTGTTTACCACAAAGGCAACTTATTTAAATATCAAATTATCGGTTAACGAAAAATGAAAAAGTATCTGTGGTTAGCTTGTCTGACATTATTATTGTCCTGCGCCAAAGAAAGCGAACGTAAATACTATCAATCGCTTGATTTCTATACGATGCGTGGCGGCGGTTCGCTCACGCTGCTGGAAAAATTCAAGACTTATCAGCAAACGACCGACGTAACTTGCGGCCCGAGTTGCGCGTTGATGGTTCTGGATTATTTCGGCCGGTTGAACGGCTACGACGAAATGAAGTTGAAAGCATTGCGCGGCACGGAGCAGGACACTACCTATTTAAAGCATTTGTTGAATATTTTCGACGCAGTCGGCGGCGTTCATTACGTTTCTACTTTCGATTATGAACGAAAGAATATTACGCCGGCTCTTTTCCTTGATTTTCTCAGGAAAGGCATTCCGGTTATCATCGGCACAAACGAATGGGGAGGCCATTGGCAAATTGTCATAGGATATGATACCATGGGAACCGAAACCATCCAAGACGACGTGTTGATTCTGGCGGATCCTTACG
>JAITCT010000277.1 GCA_031282925.1 Dysgonamonadaceae bacterium
CAATGCCGTTGTATGTGAAACCCAACCGTAAACTGAGCGTAAGCGATTTGATGCGTTCGATGCGTGACCATTATGAAGGCACTGTTTTTGACCCGACTTTGGACGTGGCCGCCGGTCCTTTCCATTCTCCATACCGTTTTCATCCCCTGTCATGGGAAGTAGACAGCGTTCAATATGCATTTGAACGTCCGGTTTCTACCCAGCAAACCGCTTTTACGTTTGTCGGACAGATGCGGAATCATCTTCCTGACGAAGTGGGCGGCGTATTTTGGTTTGGTGTTGACGATGCACGCTTTACGGTTTATACCCCGATATATCCCTGTATGACTCAAACGCCCGAATGTTACCGCGTCGGCAATGGCGATTTCACCCATTTCTCGTGGACGTCGGCCTTTTGGATTCACAACTGGGTGGCCAATATGGCTTATGCCCGTTATAATCAGGCGCTTTCGGATGTGGAATCTTTACAGGAAAAATTGGAGTGCAGTTATTTGAACAATCAGGAACAGGTGGAACAGCAAGCGCTCGACGTGCTTCAAACCAACCGGAAAACCGCTGTTTCTTTCTTGACGAATTACAGTATTTCGACTGCCCAGACAGCACTTAACGAATGGAAATCTTTGGGCGAATACCTCGTTGTGAAATACATGGACGGGGTTGTGAAGAAAGAGGAAAACGGGAAATTCATCAATAATCCGCACGGCGGTTCTCAATATCCCAACCGTCCGAAATTTGATGATGATTTCCTGCGGAGAATCGTTAAGGATAAGGGGGAATGGCTTCGGGAAAAGGAAATTAAGTATTGAAGATTGCGAACAGAGAACGGTTTTTGTAACCTCCGGCCAATCTGTCAGTTTGTGTGTGATATACACGGCGCCGAACAGGGATATATGAAGAAAGTTTTTACAATTATTGATTGCTACATTATTAAAAAATTCCTTGGTACATACGTGTTTACCATTGCTTTGATCATTGCGATCACCGTAATGATAGACGTCAATACCAAAATAGATAATTTCATCAAGACTTCGCCGTCCTTACATGCTGTTATTTTCGATTATTACCTGAATTTTATTCCCTATTTCGTTAATCTCTTCAGTCCGCTTTTTGTATTTATCGCCGTGATTTTCTTTACCTCAAAACTGGCGGATAATTCGGAAATTATAGTGATGATGGCGAGCGGGTTAAACTTCGACCGCCTCATCAAACCCTATTTAATATCGGCAGCCGTAATTGCGACCGGTACTTTTTTATTGAACAGTTATGTCATTCCTCCCGCTAATGTAGAACGCATCGAATTTGAAAACAAATACATAAAGAATAAGAAAGTGGATTACGCCGTCAATATCCAGTTGGAAGTAGAGCCGGGAGTGGTTGCCCATTTCGGCAGTTATGACAATACAACCCGAAAAGGCAGGGATTTTTCTTTGGACAAGTTTGAAGATAAAAAATTAGTGTCAAGATTAACGGCCAGGAACATTGTTTGGGATTCTGCCTACCACTGGACAATCAGCGATTACATGATTCGGGATTTCATCGGGATGCGGGAAAAAATCAGCCGCGGCGACCGGATAGATACAACTCTGGCGATTGTTCCTTCCGATTTCATGATTTCGGTTGGCGATTCGGAACAATTAACAACTCCCAAACTGAAAGAATATATCGACCGGCAAAAGAAACGGGGTATAGGCAACATTCAGCTTTTTGAAATAGAATATCATAAACGGTATGCCATGACTTTTGCCGCATTTATCCTGACCATTATCGGCGCTTCGTTAAGTTCCCGGAAAATAAAAGGCGGAACAGGGCTTAATATTGGAATCGGCTTATTATTAAGTTTTTCCTACATTTTGTTTATGCAAATTTCATCTTCTTTTGCGGTATCGGGAGCGGTAAGTTCCTTTGTTGCCGTTTGGATACCCAATTTTCTGTATATGGGGATTGCAGCTTATCTTTATCGGAACGTGCCCCGGTAGGGCGTAAATTCCGGCACGATTTGTTTCATAACTTTTATAATTTCCCGGTTATTGCAGGCATGGGAAACTTCAAACAACCGGTTTAACAGGGGCAATACCTTATGAATATCTTGTTCGCACACGGTTACGATCCTGATTTTTCGATTCTTGGTTGGTTTACAGGTTTCCCGGTCATACAGCAATTCTTCAAACAGTTTTTCTCCCGGACGCAGTCCCGTATATTGAATTTCAATTTCTTCACAGGGTTTATATCCCGACAGGCGAATCATTTCTTCGGCCATGTCTTTTATCCTGACCGGATCGCCCATATCGAAGATGAAAATTTCCCCGCCTTTTCCGAGGTTACTTGCTTCGAGAACCAGGCCGCAAGCTTCGGGAATTGTCATGAAATACCGGATAATGCGGATATCGGTAACCGTTACCGGACCGCCTTCCCTGATTTGTTTTTCAAACAGAGGAACCACCGAACCGCCGGAACCGAGTACGTTTCCGAACCGCGCAGTAATAAAGCGGATAGCGGGCGGATTTCCTTTGCTTTCTTTTTGCAAATGGCCGGACAGCGCCTGTATGTAAATTTCCGCAATTCGTTTGGAAGCCCCCATTACACTGCTCGGATTGACAGCTTTATCGGACGAAATCATGATGAAACATTCCGTACCGTAAGCCACAGCCAGGTCTGCTACAATTTTCGACCCCATGACATTAGTCAGTACTGCTTCATCCGGATGGCTTTCCATCATGGGAACATGCTTGTAAGCCGCCGCATGATAGACATAATGCGGCCTATGGGTGGAAAAAATATATTCCATCTTATCCTTATTCCTGATGTCGGCAATGATTGTTTTAAACTTTACATCCGGGAAAGCATTTTTTAAGTCCAGCCCTAACCGGTGAAGTGGTGTTTCGGCTATGTCGCAAAGAAGCAACAAACCGGGGTCAAACCGGCAAAGTTGGCTGACCATTTCACTGCCGACAGACCCGGCGGCACCGGTAACTAAAATTCCCTTTCCTTTTAAGTTTTCTCCGATGGTTGCAAAATCTATTTCTATCGGACTGCGGCCTAACAAATCTTCGATAGTAGCCGGTTGTATTTCGCGGATGTTTTTCTTGCCTTTGCAGCGTTCCGGTGAGGGAACAGCCAGCAGTTCAATTTTATTATGGAAACAGATTCCGGCAAGCAGGTGTTTTTCAGCCCGGCTCAGTTCTTCCGGTCGAATCAGGATGGCTTTGACATAATGAAATTTACGGATACTGTTATAAAAATTATCTTTGAAATAAACAGGTTTACCCGATATTTTCCGGTGCAAAATATCGGGAGAGGGCGAAATGAAGCCTGCAACCCTGTAGCCGGAACGGGCGTCGGCCTCAATCATTTGAGCCGAATGAATATTTGCCGGTTCTACTCCGTAGATCAACAGAGGTAGCCTTGTCAAATACGGGAAATTCCTTAATTTTAATAAAAACTTGATGAACTGTTCTGCCATTATCTATCCAATCATGTAAACCTTGTGCAAAGGTAACACATTTCATTTGAATTAAGAATTAAGCGGGACGTTGTTACAACGATAAAATAAGAGG
>JAITCT010000127.1 GCA_031282925.1 Dysgonamonadaceae bacterium
CTGGAATCACGCCGGCGTTTGGCCCAACTAATCCTGTCGCAGGCAGGCAGCATAAAACCCGAAAAAACGGTTTCCACTCCCGGAATCAACAAACTGGACGAGGAGTTTTTGCAAAAGACGACCGCAATAATCGAAGAAAACATTTCAAACGACAGCTTCAACATTGCATCCCTGACCACTCAGATAAACATGGGTCAATCGACCTTTTACCTCAAAATAAAAGGCCTGACCGGCATTTCGCCCAACAAATTTATCCGCAAAATCCGGCTGAGAAACAGCGTCAAACTGCTGCTGACCGGCCGGTACAACATTTCCGAAGCCGCCTACGGGAGCGGTTTTAACGACCTTGATTATTTCCGTGAATGTTTCAAGGAGGAATATGGCATGACGCCTACAGAGTATCTGAAGGCAAAATGAAGGGGGCGTTTATTTTTTTAACAGCGCAACTTGCAGCCATCACCGTCGCAATCTGTGGATACCCACCTGAAAACCCTTTATTATCAACATTTACCGCTCTACTTTTGTGCTCGCATTAACAGTAATACGCAACATTTTAAATCGTAGCAGGTATGTACACAAATAATGACTATTTTGATAAGTGAATACAAAAGCTTTACAGTGAGGTACGCGATATATCCGGATACCTCAAGGTACTCTACGACACAAAGAAAGTATTCGGTGAGAATGAACTGCACCTTGACAATCAGGGATTTATGCCGGATGCTTCATGTCAATCACCGCACTTGGCAGCGTTACCGGACGGACGGTTTTCTGCCTTTCCTGAAACGCGGGCAGAAAATCTACTACAAAGCCTCTGATATCCGGGAATTTGTAAACAGGAACGATTTTGACCACCGGGACAGGAAAAGTGTTGAAGATGAGATTCAGAGGAAAAAGAATTGAATTTCTATTCGTCCATTTCGCTTTTCCTGCCTGCAAATATTTTTCTTCCCGGACGTTTCTCCATGAAATGCAAAAGAAGAAAAATATTTGTTTTTTAGCAGTTTATATTCGTCTTCCTTTTTCTTTGCCTTGAGCCTATGGCGTTTTTCCTCGTATTCCTGTTCACGTATAAATACATCTTCCTCATAATCGCCGGGCGATTGAGGTATATCAAACAGGCCGGACACTGAACCCAAAACTGCCCCCGGGCTTATATCCAGCTGTTTTTCTTCTGTTTGTCCGGAAGTAATATTTTGCTTCTGCGTACTGTTGAACAAATCATTAATCACATTTGCCGAAAATTCTTTGCCCAGACGTGAACCGTTCAGGACTGTGCGGTTGGGATAATCAATAAATGACGCCGTAAATCCTCCCTGCTTCGTTCTCACGGAAAATCACACCGATATTTTTCTTCTTCAACAGCGACTGAAAATTATTTACATTTTTTGCTTCCCGCACGGCCTGTGCAATTACCGGACGAAGCTGTTCCTGAATATTTTTCTTTTCAACGGCAAGTTTTGAAGCTTCATAATGTTTTTGCAGAGCCTCGTAGCCTGTTTCCCTGCCGAACAGAGACGATTTGAACGGACGCCCGACCCTATTCCCTTTTCCATTGATAATGCTGTAAAGAATACCGTTGTGCTTCCCTTTAACTTCTTCGGCAGTGATATTAAACAGTTCGAGTAACGTCCTGTACTCTCCAAAAGATTGGAAATGAAAGTTTGCCGTTACCGCTTTAATAGTGTTACCCGCCTTGTGCTTCAAGTCACCCTCCCGGTAGTTTACCGGCCTGTGGTATTCAAATTCCCTTTCTCCCTTTTTGAGTGGGACAAGCCTGAACTCCTGTTCCAACTCCTTACAAATCTTCATCAAGTGGGCAATTTCATAGCTGTCGTTTATCTTTTTGCCTGCTGCATCAATCCGCAGGCTGATGATATGCAAATGTTCCCGCTTAATGTCTGAATGTTTCAGGACAATATAAGGCTGGTTACCGTAACCGAGTTTATTCATATAAACCTGGGCAATTTCCGATAGCTGTTCATCTGAAAGTCTGTCCCTCGGATCGGGATTGAGCGAAGCATGGAAAACAACCTTCTCCGTCCTCTGATTTAACGCCAGATACGGATAAAACGAATCCATACAATCCTTTATTGAAAGTTTACCATCGGGCGAATTGAACATCTTTTGCCGATATAAAACCGTCGCATGTTCGTCATTGACTTTGATTTTGTTGTATCGGAGTACCCCGAAAACCGATTTCCCCGAGATTATTTTAGCAAGCATTGTTCTTTCAGTTTGGTTACATACTCCTCAAAATCCTGCTTTAAAAGTCCGAATTCGCGTGTAGCTTGCGCAACGACCTGAATCATCTGAACGGCTTTTTCTCTTCCGAAATTCCTGACTAATGAATAATAAGCCTGGTTAAAGTTATTTTTCACTGCCCTGAACTGGGCAAAGAAACTGCTCAGAAGCATCACAAAATCAATTAACCTGAGTTTTGCTTAATTTATTCGCATCCATGTCATAAACATATGAGATACCAACAGGTGACAAGCCGCAGCATGCCTGTCGGAGGACAGTTATATATTGCTGTAAATCAGTAGAAAAGTTCGAGTTGC
>JAITCT010000136.1 GCA_031282925.1 Dysgonamonadaceae bacterium
CCCGAACTGAGGAATGCGTTGGAAAATCCTGTTTTGTCTTCCGAAGAAAAAATAAAACTGCTGATTGCTGCATTAGGGGAAAAGGTGAGCGAAACAGCTAAAAATGTTTTCCGTGTAGTGGTCGAAAACGGGCGGGCGCAATACATGCAACACATCGCTTTGGTGTATGACCTGATTTACAGGAAAGAAAAAAACATTGTGCTGGTCAAGCTGACTACCGTCGGAACGGCCACCGAAGAAGAAAAAAAATCAATGGTCGGACTTGTTTCCAAAGGTGGGAAAAATCAGGTTGATTTTGCGGCAAAGTCCGATGCGGACATTATCGGCGGGTTTATTCTGGAAATAGAAGACCTCCGGTTGGATGCCAGCGTCAGGAATCAGTTAAATACAATGAAATTAGAACTAAATAAATAAACCCCCAACCCCCTGAAGGGGGAGTTTGGACAGTGAGTTTGAATATGTTTACTGCGGTAAAAATCCCCTTTCAGGGGGTTAGGGGGTAAAAAAAATGAATAATTTTATGCCGAATATAAAAGCAAGTGAAGTTTCGGAAGTTCTGAAAATGCAACTCGAAGGAGTTGATACCCGCGTGAAATTTGAGGAAGTGGGCGTCGTGCTTCAGGTGAGCGACGGAGTGGTTCGCATCTTCGGTCTAAGCAAAGCCGAATCGGGTGAACTTCTTCGGTTCGAAAACGGTGAAATGGCCGTGGTAATGAATTTGGAAGAGGACAATGTCGGCGCCGTTTTGATGGGACGCACGGATTTGGTGAAGGAAGGCGACACCGTGAAACGAACCGGCCGTATTGCTTCCATTATGACGGGGGAAGGGCTTTTAGGCCGCGTAATCAATCCTTTGGGGCAACCTATTGACGGAAAAGGCCCTATTGACGGCAAATTGTTTGAAATGCCACTGGAACGCAAAGCGCCCGGCGTCATTTTCCGGCAAAAAGTAAGCGAACCTTTACAAACGGGTATTATTGCGATTGACGCTATGATTCCCATCGGGCGCGGTCAACGCGAATTGATTATCGGCGACCGCTCGACCGGCAAGACGGCAATAGGTATTGATACCATCCTTAACCAACGCGACAATTATCTGGCCGGAAAACCGGTTTACTGTATTTATGTCGCTATCGGACAGAAAGGTTCGACCATTGCAAATATTGTGAATACGCTTCAGGAAAAGGGTGCACTCGAATATACGATTGTTATCGGCGCATTGGCATCTGACCCGGCGGCTTTGCGGTTTTATGCTCCGTTTGCCGGCGCCGCTATCGGCGAATATTTCCGCGATACGGGGCGTCATGCGCTTGTGATTTACGATGATTTGTCGAAACAAGCGGTTTCTTACCGCGAAGTTTCTTTGATTCTTCGCCGTCCTTCGGGACGGGAAGCATATCCGGGGGATATTTTCTACCTGCACTCCCGTTTGTTGGAACGCGCCGCCAAAATCATTGATAATGATGATATTGCCGCACAAATGAACGATTTACCCGAAGTCCTGAAAGATAAAGTGAAAGGGGGCGGCTCACTGACGGCTTTGCCGATTATCGAAACCCAGGCAGGCGACGTTTCGGCGTCTATCCCAACCAATGTGATTTCGATTACCGACGGACAAATTTTCCTGGAAAGCGGTCTGTTTAATGCCGGTATCCGTCCTGCAATCAATGTGGGGATTTCGGTATCCCGCGTGGGTGGTAACGCTCAAATCAAGGCGATGAAAAAAATTGCCGGTACGCTGAAAACCGACCAGGCGCAATACCGTGAATTGGAGGCTTTTTCCAAATTCGGCGGCGACATGGATATTGTTACGCGAAAAACCCTGGATAAAGGGAAGAAAAATTCGGCCTTGCTGATTCAGCCGCAATATTCGCCGTATCCGGTTGAAAAACAGATTGCGATTATTTATGCCGGCACCAAAGGCCTTTTGTTTGACCTTCCGGTCGAAAAAGCAGATGATTTTGAAAAGGAATACCTTAAAGTATTGGAATTGAAATACCAAACCGAAGTCTTGGATGTTCTCAAGCAAGGGATTCTCAATGAGGAAGTTGAAAAAATATTGACGCAAACCGCCGCAGAAGTGGTAAAAGGACTCCAATAATATGCCTTCTTTAAAAGAAATAAAAGGGCGCATTGCCTCGGTCGATTCTACCCGGAAAATTACTTCGGCCATGAAGATGGTGGCTTCCGCCAAGTTGCGGAAAGCTCAGACTCATGTGGAACAGTTCTTGCCTTACCAGAAGCAACTGATGAATATGCTCGACCGCTATCTTTCGTCGGACACGGAAGAATTTTCTTCGCCTTTGGCGGAAACACGGGACATGAAACGGGTGGCTATCGTTGCCGTTTCTTCTAATTCAAGTTTTTGCGGCGCTTTTAATTCCAATGTCATTCGTTTGGTGCTGGAAACCATACAAAAATATCATGCTTTGCATTGTGAAATAGAAGTTTATCCGATTGGGAAAAAAGTAGAAGAAACGCTTGCAAAAAGTATCATTCCGGTTGAAAAGAAAGGCAGTTATATTTCCCTGATGGATAAACCGAATTACGAAGAAGCAAGGGACATCGCCGACGGTTTGGTTGCTGATTTCCTCTCCAAAAAGATTGACAAAGTAGAGTTAATTTACAATCATTTCAAAAGTATGGGCATCCAGATTCCGACAAAAGAACCGTTTTTGCCGGTTATTCTCTCGAAAAATGAAAATAACGTGCGAACTGCAATAGATTATATCGTCGAGCCGGACAGAAAAACTTTGTTGAACACGCTGCTTCCCAAATCGTTGCGGGCAAAAATTTTTGCCGTTATTCTGGATTCTGCGGCAGCCGAACAAGCGGCGCGTACCGTTGCCATGCAAATTGCAACCGACAATGCCGGCGATTTGATGGACGAATTGACTCTCCAATATAACAAACAACGGCAACAGGCGATTACGAGCGAATTGCTGGATATTATCGGCGGTTCGGAGGCTTTGAAATAGTTGTATTTTCGCTGTTGTCCAATTAAATAGACAGCGCTGCCTTTCAGTCAGGTTTAACTGCCGCCTTCCCTGCCGTTGGAGCGCAGGGTTTTAAAAAAGTCTTTGCGACTCACGGGAAAGGAAAGTTTGCCTGTTCCGGATTATCTGACGCTGTGTCCCTCCATTTCGAGCCGAAAGGCGAAAAAATCCAAAAAATACGTTTTCTGCCGGCAAAAACTGAGTTGTTGCCGGCAGAAAACGGCAACTTGGCTTCCACCCTTGATGATCGGGGCACACACATGGCGTGTCCATGCCGTAATTCGCAATTAAATTGTAATTTCAAAAAAAAATCCCGATAAATGCAGTGGGATTCCAATTATTCCTTAATATCTGTTCTTTTCTTTTGCCGGATAACCGTTGACGGAAAGGAAGCGCGTTTCGGAATGAAATGCGATGTACATCCTAAATACCGGGATGTAAATACGGGCAGGGCAACTGGACGGACGGCGGATGCCGTTAAAACCAATGCCCTTGTTGATAACACCAAAGCATCCATATACAGGGTGTACAGGGAGTTGCAGGAACGGGACAACTATGTTACCGCCGAGAAGGTCAAAAACGTTTTCCTGGGCATCGAATCCAAACATCAAACATTGCTGGAACTGTTCGACCGGCACAACGAAGAACGAAAGGAGTTGATTGGCGTTAATGTAGCAAAGGGCACGTATGAAGGCTATTGCTGCACACGCCGGCATTTTTCCGACTTCATCATGTACAAATACAACCTGCATGACGTGCCGTTCAAGGACATCAATCACAACTTCCTGAACGATTTTGAAGTTTATCTACTCACTCAATGCCAAAGTGCGCCCAACACGGTGACCAAACGTATGAAAAGATTGCGGCACATTGTCGGCATCGCGCTGAAAAACGAATGGATATACAAGAATCCGTTTGACGGTTACAAACTACAGTGGCATAAAACGGACAGGGGCTACCTGACGCAGGAAGAAGTGGAAATGCTGATAGCGTACAGGTTTGAAAACCAATACATGGAAAAGATACGCGACACGTTCATTTTCTGCTGTTTCACGGGACTGGCCTACTCGGATGTCAAAGGATTGACGAACGAAAACATTCAAGCCTCGTTCGACGGGCGGATGTGGATAAAGGGCAGGCGCAACAAAACCGGCACGGAGTACAGCATCCCCATTTTGAACGTTCCGGCCATGATTATTGAGAAATATAAAGGGCAGGTATCGGACAACCGCGTTCTCCCCGTTGCCGACATCATCACATACAACAAAAACCTGAAAAAAATTGCCTCCCTGTGCGGAATTTCAAAAAAAATAACGTCGCATCTTGCCCGGCATACTTTCGCTACAACAATTACCCTGTCGAAGGGCGTACCGATTGAAACCGTATCTAAAATGCTGGGGCATACCAACCTCACGACGACGCAGATATACGCGCGTATCCTCAACAGCAAGATCAGCGACGACATGGCCGCGCTTGCGGGAAAGATGAAAAAGCTTGACATGAAACTGCAATTTTCAGCCGGTCAGGAGACTGCAAGTATCGAAAGCATTGTCAAATCGTTGAAAATACTGTCGGGCAAGGCTTCGGACGTTATCTGGGAAAACCTTGTCGCCAAGATATGGGACAGACTGTCGGACATTGAAAAACAGGCTTTTGCTTCGGATGTGACGGGCAGGGAAAATAAACCGAAAACATTGCGCGACTTCTATGTTTGCCTGATGGATTATTTCCTTGAAAACCGGACGGACAACAAAAGTCCGTTTAATGAAAATACCCTTATTAGTAACGCAGTAAATTTTTAAAGTCATGGAAACGGGAAGTATAAAAATCATTATTGAAGAAGGCAAAACGCCTTTGGTCGAAGCGCAGTTGGTTAATAACAACCTGTGGATTAGTGCATGGGAAATTGCGAGGCTTTTCAACGTTTTCAGTCAGAAAATCGAGATGAATCTTCGCAGCATTTTTAAATCGCATTTGTTGTGGGAGGAAGACGTGAGTTACACTTACAGATACACCGATAAAGGCATTGAAAAACAAGTTGTTTATTACAATCTCGAAGTTTTGATTTTCCTAAGTTACCGGATTGCTACACCGGAAGCAGAAGTATTCCGGCAGTTTGTCAATGCCGCCCTGTGCGAGCGGTTGAAAAAAGACAGAACGCCGGAACGGAGCGTAAAAATCGTTTGGCTTTACAATCACCAAATGAATTATTTGTGGAACTAAAAACGGTTTAACAGTCAACCTTTAAGCCCGGCACGTCAAAGTGTCGGGCTTTTTTAATTGTTGCCTGCAACACGCTTTCGCGTTCCGTTCCATTTTCGTAGCGGGCTACGGTTTTCACGGCACCTGCAAAAGCAAGTTTCGGCATCCACAGGGCAAGAGTTCATGCGGTAGCCGAACACTTGCCGGATTATCGTCCACAACGATAACACAATCATAATTTTTCTCCTTTCAGGTTCGGCTTCACGCCTCGCTTTCCAACGTTAACTCACTGTATTTTTCCTTCGTTCCGTTTATCATAATTATTCCTCAAAAATTTTACCGCAACATCCTCTGTCGGATTATTGTTCACGGGCAAAGGTGTTTACGGGTTCTCAACGGGCGGTAAAGGTCAGGCCGCAAGCGGTTTTGCAAAAAATCTCCACACCTGCGCTACGCTCCGGGTAGTATTTTATTGCAAAAACCTTGACCGCCCTAAACCCTACACCATTGTTGCCCTGAAACAATAAACGACCGACGACGGATGACGCATGAGATAAAAAAAAGTCACAATTATGCGAAACGAAGAAAAAATAAGAAAACAAAAAAACTTCCTCCTCTGGAATCATCATAAAATTTGGTTGGGGTTGCTTGGGTTAGTCGCGATTATCGTGCTGATAAAGGCGTTTGGCGCGTCGTTCTCTACCATTGTGGGAACATATCTCGGATACCGGGTTTTGAGGCTTGTAATGCGGCTGTTCGGCTTGCTCGTATCCCTTGTTTTTACTCTTGTTTCCATCTTTATTTTTATGGTAATAATCTCACTAATAATTATTTAATTCTTACAGATATGGCAAATGTATTTTTGTTGGGTGCAAACGTGAAATACGACACCGACAAACAAACAGTAGCAAAAAATCAGATTATCCAAATGAACGGGTATGACAATGACAGGTATGTAGTGTATGACATTGTTTCCTCACGCTGGGGATTGTCCTGCGAACTGATAAACCTGCGGACAAAACAATTCGGGCAGTGCGATTTAATCCGTCCGCTGTCGCAGAAATTCGGCATCGGGTATTATTTCAACGATGAAAATCCCGAATTTATGGACGCTTTCGAGGTGGCTGTATTGCGCAGTGAAGCCGAACAGAACAAACAGGCGGAGCAGGCAGCAAAGCAGCAACGGCAGGAACGCGATGAACAG
>JAITCT010000158.1 GCA_031282925.1 Dysgonamonadaceae bacterium
AACTTTTCGGCGGCAGATTATGCCAAAAGACATCACGGAGGTTATTTGGGAACGGTTTCCCGAAAGCAAGCGGGAAAATAACTGTTTCGACAATATTGATAACTTCTTGAAGAATTAAAATTATTGTCGTACCTTTGGCTCCGAATTTATTGACATCTAATATTTTTCAAACAATCTAAAAGTTTATGAGTGATACAAACACCGTTTCGACAGATATTTTAATCGTCGGAGCAGGTCCTTCGGGATTAGCAACCGCCATTCATCTGGCCGACCTCCTGAAAAAGCATGACTTGAAACGCCGGATTTTACTCGTAGAAAAGGGAACGGCAGTGGGCAGTCACATCTTATCCGGCGCAGTAATTCGACCCGGAATATTGAAAGAATTACTCCCGGAAGTTGATTTCGGCGAATTTCCCCTCAATGCCCAAGTTACAAAAGACACCATTTTGCTTTTGAGTAAATCGTTATCAATTCAATCGCCGGTTCATCCGCCTTACATGAGCAACAAGGGCAATTATACGGCTTCTTTGGGGCAACTGTGCCGCTTCCTGGCGGAAAAAGCCGACGAAAAAGGCGTGGAAATTTATACGGGTTTCGCAGTAAGCGAAGTACTGTATGACGACAAAGGCAAAATCCGCGGAGCAAAAACCATCGACACAGGCGTCGACCACCACGGCAAACTGCTGGAAAATTTCCAGCCCGGTACGGAAATTGAAGCCCGAATCACTGTTTTTGCCGAAGGTACGCGCGGAAGTTTGGCAAAAACCGTCATTAACAAGTTCAATCTTCAAAAAGACAAAAATCCGCAAATTTATTCATTAGGTTGTAAGGAAATATGGAGCGTTCCCGAAAGGAATATCGCTCCGGGCGAAGTCTATCATACGATGGGTTACCCGCTTAACTTACACGAATTCGGCGGGGGATTCATCTATGGTTTGAACGACAACAAAGTAGCGGTCGGCTTAGTAACCGGTCTGGATACCGGAGACCCGACTTTCGATTTCCATGCGGCCTTTCAGGTTTGGAAAACGCATCCGGCCGTAGCTAAAATACTTCAAGGCGGTAAACTCTTGGAATACGGGGCGAAAACACTGCCCGAAGGCGGTTTTTACTCCATGCCGCAACCGTATGCCGACCATGCCCTTATCGTGGGCGACAGCGGCGGATTCCTGACTATGCCGGCATTGAAAGGCGTCCATTTGGCCATCCGTTCGGGCATGTTGGCGGCGGAAACGGCGCTCTCGGCATTCCTCAAAAACGATTTTTCGGAACAGACATTAAAAGAATACGGAATAAAAATCAATAATTCCAATATATATAAGGAAATGTACCCTGTCCGCAACTTCCGGCAGGCCTTTGCCAAAGGAATGATAACAGGCGCTTTCATGTTTGGGACGCAACTGCTGACAGGCGGCGCCGGGTTGTCCGGCAAAGTCGGCGTACATACCGATGCGGCTGCAACCCGGAAACTGAAAGATTTTCAGGGCAAGCCGTTCAAAAAACGTTTTGCCGGCAAGTTGGAATTTGATAAAACACTTACTTTCGACAAGGTAACGGATATTTTCTATTCGGGTGCGCATCACGACGAAGAACAGCCGGTTCATCTCCGTGTAAACAATCCTTCGGCATATCATCTGAATATCGAACAATATGATGCTCCTTGCCAATATTTCTGTCCCGCCGAAGTGTATGAAATACATACCGGCCGCAACGGACACAAGGAATTGCGTATTCACGCCGAAAATTGCGTGCATTGCAAAACTTGCGACATCAAAGAACCGGGCGACGGCATCTCCTGGACTACGCCTAACGGCGGGAATGGACCTGAATATCAATTTAATTGATAGTTGACAATTGTCAATTGATAATTATTTTGTTTCTACAGGTTATCAATTGTCAATTGTCAATTATCAATTGTCAATTATCAAAATTATGACAATAATAAGTTTAATAAAACAAGTCCCCCTTCCCAACGAAATGCGGATGGGTGATGACGGTTTAATGGACCGTACCAAAGCAAAATCAATTATTAACATCGACTGCCAATTCGGTTTGGAAGCAGGACTTCAACTCAAAAAACACTACCCCGATGCACGGATGATTGTTTGTTCGATGGGACCCGGTTCATTTGAAGCCGCCTTGAAAACAGCCGTTTCGATGGGTTACGACGAAGCCTGTTTATTGTCCGACCGCAAATTGGGCGGCTCGGATACCTATGCAACCGGATTGGCTATTTCCACCCTGTTGAAACATTTAGGTTTTACGAAAGACTCCAAAGAACCGTTTGTCATTTTTGCAGGCCGTCAAACCAGCGATGGCGATACGGCGCATGTCCCTTCGCAAGTAGCCGAGAATCTGGGTATCCCGCAAGCCACTTTCTGCGAATCGGCCAAACCCGACGGCAAAGGAAACATCATCGCCAAGCGCATTATCGAAGGCGGTTACCAAATGATGCAATTGCCGATGCCCTGTCTGGTTTCCCTGACGCCGACCGGTATTCCGCCACGCAAACCTTCGCTCGTCGGCGCTATCAAAGCGCGGAACATGGCGGTGAAAGTGTTTGGCGTAGATGATATTCATCTGGGTACGGAAAAAATCGGCCTGAGCGGTTCGCCTACGATTGTGGCCGCAGTAGCCAATATCGAAAGCGAACGTCCGCCGGTTGTGCTGAGCGAAGGAACAACCGAATCCGCCCTGGCGGACAGTTTGATTGCCAACATGAAAAAAGGCGGCAACGTACTGCAACGCAAAGAAGTAAAAGAAAAAGCCGAAAAAGAAAGACCCGACTTCCCTGTAATTGATACGCGCGGCGACAACAAACATATCCTGACCTGGGCGGAAATTGCCAACGGACAGATTGCCCGTCCTTCGTTGGAACTTTTTACGCCTGCCCGCCATTTGGTCGAACAACTAAACGAGGTTGATAAGGGGCAGGGGGGTACCCAAATTAAAACGGTATTGATTGGTAAAAATGTAGCGCCTTTGGCCTGGACGCTTTTTGAACATGGTGCGGATGAAGTGATTTTGGTTGAAGACGATAGATTGGAAGAATATTTGGTTTTACCGTTTGCAAACATTATTGCGCAGATTATCAAAGAACAAAAACCGGAGATTGCCCTGTTTGCGGCGACTACTTCGGGACGGGAACTTGCACCCCGCATCGCCGTAAAAACCGGCAGCGGCGTTACTGCCGACTGTACGGGGCTTGAAATCGGCGAATACGTTAACCGGAAGGAAAAAACAATTATCCGGCCGATATTACATTCCCGCCGCCCGACTTACGGGGAAAGTAAACTGGCTACTATCCTCGGATTTGTCTATCCGCAAATATCTACGGCGCGGGCAGGTACGTTTGAAGTGCCGCAACGGGTAGAAGGACGCACCGGCCTCGTATCGAAATTCAAACCGCAGTTTGTAGAAGCCGATTTTCGCACTCAAATACTTGAAACTGTTCGCGGCGGCGGCGGTCTGCAAAATCTTTTTGAAGCCGAAATCATCGTTTCCGGCGGACGCGGCGCTACTTCCGACGGTCTCAAATTGGTAAAAGAATTAGCGGAAGCGCTGAAAGAAAAAGGATTAAAAGCCGAATGGGCGGTCAGCCGTTCCGTAGTTGACGAAGGATATGCGGAATACGCCCGCCAAGTCGGACAAACAGGTAAAACGGTTCGTCCCAAGGTATATGTAGCCATCGGTATTTCGGGAGCTATCCAGCACCTGGCAGGGATGAAAGAATCCGGTGTCGTTGTAGCCATTGACCGTAATCCCAAAGCAGCTATTTTCCGCAATGCCGATTTCGGTATTGTCGGCGAATACGAAGACCTTGTCCCCGAATTAATCGAACGGGTGAAGCAAGGTTTTACTTTCGGGATTGAGATAAAAAAATAAAGGAGAAAATTATATAAATTTATTCGGGAGTTTGTCCAAAGGTTTTTGGGGAACTCCCGAACGACTTTTTGGAGATACAGAGAACCCCTTATATCCGGACTAATTTCGTATTCGATCCCCGCCTTTACAACAATTATAACGCGTTACTTTTAAAATGTTCCCGGTTATATTTAAAATATTCCCGATTATATTTGAATTGTTCCCGATTATATTTTAAATATAACCGGGAACAATTCAAATGTAACGCGGAACATTTCTGCGCCAACGGAGTTATAAATCACTGATTATCAAATGATGCTGCACTTTTGACATCCTCAACCGGAACAGAAATACCGGTAAACGGTTTGGAAATGCACCCAACAATAAAAAACAACCTCAGGCTTTGTTATTTAAATAATTGGCAGTTGTGTGTAAACCTCTTTTTCACCTTATTTTCTCCAACAAAACAACCTCAGTAGCAAGAGCGTGATAATAATTAAAATTCCCTGACCTTAAGTAAGTAATCAAAATTAAGCAGCATAATGAGAGCAGTTAATGAACAGTTCTTTTCCAACCGCGGACAAGGCCCTGTTGGTGGAGTAAAAAAGAGTATCTGTGCTCACGCAGTCCAGAGGTCTGATCCATTTTCCCTTCAATATTCTCCAAAGTGTTTCCGCAATGTTCGGATGAGGAGAATACGGGGGCAGATAAAAAAGGAAAAGACCTCTTTTCTCCCGGACAGGACGCAACTCCCGTATTTTATGATTACGGTGGACGGTGGCACTGTCAAGTACGACAAACGTGCCCTTATGCACATGGAAGGAGAATGTATCGAGAAAACCGACAGCCTTGTCCGCGGTGATACTCTCCATAGAGGTGAAACCCTCATAATGGTTCTTGCGGTCAATCATTCCAAAGAGGTTGAACCTTGCGGTTCTTTGGGAAGGGATACATACCTGCTCTCCCGGCAACTGCCAGCAGCAGGGAACGTATCCCCCGGTACAGACATGGCTCTCATCAGCATAGTAGGGGGCAATACGTCCCTCTCTTTCCCGCTGTTCAAGTTCCTGCAGCTTCCCGTACCTGTAATCACAGAGC
>JAITCT010000231.1 GCA_031282925.1 Dysgonamonadaceae bacterium
TTCAGAAACACCTGACTCTGGAAAATCGGATTGTGTTTGCTGTCTTCAAAAATTCTCAGTAAACGAAATTCCGGTTTTATTTGCCGCTTTTGTCCCCATTCCAGCAGTTTGGATTTGAAATTAACTTCCTTTCCGGCTAATGCTTTCAGATTGATAAATCTTTTAATGATTTTTTCATCAATAAAGCGGCAGGTAGCCCGGTAGCCGCGGTCTAAATAAATGGCGCCGATAAACGCTTCCAGTGCATTTCCCGGAAGGTGGTTTTTCTGTACGATATACGAGGATACAATCAGTTTATTCAGTCCCAACTCGCAGGAAATTTTATCCATCGTTTCCCTTTTTACAATTTTGGAGCGCATATTGGTGAGGAATCCTTCATTATGCCTGTTAAACTTTTTGAAGACTATATCGGCGATAATGGCATTAAGAACGGCGTCGCCCAAAAACTCAAGGCGTTCGTTGTTTTTGTAAGGACCATTCATCTGAACTTCCCGGGCAGACGATTTGTGAAGCAACGCTTCTTCGTATAATGAAATATTATGCGGAAAAAAACCAAGAATCCTTTTTAAAGCAAAATACGTTTTTTTTTTCGGACTAAATAAAAGGTTTATAAAATTTAAGAAAAGCATCGGACGGTATCAGTTATATTTTTTGACAATAACGCAGGCGTTATGCCCGCCGAAACCGAAGGTATTGGAGAGGGCTACCCGCACATCTCTTTTTTGAGCCTTGTTGAATGTGAAATTCAAACGGTAGTCGATTTCCGGGTCATTGTCGTCGGGCGCATGGTTGATGGTCGGGGGAACAACGCCGTCGCGAATTGACAGGATACAGGCCATGGTTTCTACCGCACCGGCGGCGCCCAGCATGTGGCCGGTCATGGATTTGGTCGAACTGATATTCAGCCTGTAAACATGTTCACCGAATACTTCTTTGATGGCTTTGACTTCCGAAGGGTCTCCCACGGGGGTTGAAGTGCCGTGTACATTGATATAATCAACCTCATCGGGCGTTAAATTCGCGTCGGCCAGCGCATTTTTCATCACTAATATTGCACCCAGACCTTCAGGGTGGGAGGCCGTCAGGTGATAAGCGTCCGCCGATTCGCCGCCGCCAATCACTTCCGCATAGATTTCCGCGCCGCGCGCTAGTGCACGTTCCAGTTCTTCAAACACCAGGCTTACAGCTCCTTCGCCCATCACAAAACCGTCCCTGCTGGCGCTGAACGGCCGCGAGGCGGTCTGCGGGGAATCATTGCGGGTAGAAAGGGCATTCATCGAATTAAATCCCCCTATGCCAACCGGCGTGATGGCTGCTTCAGCGCCGCCCGTTACAATAACATCCGCTTTGCCCAGACGGATCAGGTCGAAGGCCGAAATCGCCCCGTTGGTCGAAGAGGCGCAGGCCGAAACCGTACCGAAATTAGGCCCCTGGAATCCATACAGGATAGATATGTGCCCCGCCGCAATGTCGCCAATCATTTTGGGAATGAAAAAAGGACTGAATTTCGGCCCCATTTCCTGGTGTCGGTAGTAAAAACTTACTTCCTCGCCCAGAGTGGACAGGCCTCCGATACCGGAAGAAAAGACTACGCCGATTCGTTTTTTATCCATTCCGTCCCTGACTATTCCCGCATCTTCAATGGCTTCTTTTGCCGCTACAACCGCTAATTGCGCGTATCTGTCCAGTTTTTTCACTTCCTTGCGGTCGAAATAATTCACCGGATCAAAACCTTTTACTTCACAGGCAAATTTGGTTTTGAAATTCGTTGTATCAAACAAAGTAACGGGTCCTGCCCCACTTACTCCATTCACCAGGGATTCCCATGTGTCTTTCACATTGTTCCCTGTTGGCGTAATTGCTCCGAGACCCGTTACAACAACTCGTTTTAAATTCATAACGATATTTCCTGCTTACTTGATTCTTTCCAAATACCTGATCGCGTCGCCCACAGTCGTAATTTTTTCCGCCTGGTCGTCGGGAATCGTAATTCCGAATTCTTTTTCAAACTCCATAATCAACTCTACCGTATCCAGGGAATCGGCGCCTAAATCATTCGTAAAACTTGCCTCGCTGGTAACTTCCGATTCTTCAACACTTAATTTGTCAACGATAATACTCTTTACTCTATCCGCAATTTCAGACATAATTTTTTGCTCTTTTTAATTAATAAAATAAAATTTGTTTTTAATTTTTGCGCGGCAAAGGTAAGTATTAATATTGAAAACAAAAAGAAAATCCGGAAAAATTTGCACAATGTTTGTTTTTTTGTGCATAGTTGGCGAGTAAACAAGTTGACAAGGATTTATAGCATTACAAATAGCCAAGTCTCGTTTACTCGTTAACTTGTCAACTCGTTTACTTAATTAATTTTTTTATGTACTTTTGCACCCAAATAATTTAATTCAAAATAATGATGTTATTATCTTATATCACCTGGAATGCCGACCCTGCGGCATTTACCATACCGGTTTGGGGTAAGGAAATCCGCTGGTATGCATTTGCCTTTATCACAGGCTTTGCTTTGGGGCTGTGGATAGTCAAAAAAATCTGGAAAAATGAAAATCTGAATCCAGACTGGTACGACAGCCTTTTTTTGTATGTCATCATTGCAACGGTTGTCGGCGCCCGCCTCGGACATGTCCTGTTTTACAACCCCGGATATTATTTTTCCCATCCGGTTGAAATCCTGAAAACTTGGGAAGGGGGACTTGCCAGCCACGGCGGTACGCTCGGCATTATTATCGCCGTCTGGATTTATTCCAGGCGGGTTACGCACAGGAGCATGTTGTGGACTTTCGACCGGTTGGCAGTTCCTGTCGGATTTGTGGCCGCCCTGATTCGCATGGGCAATTTGATGAACCATGAAATTTACGGCCGGGAAACCACGGTTCCCTGGGCTTTCCGTTTTATCGAAAATTTGCCCTACTGGAGGCACGGATACCCGCCGGTCTATTCCCCGCCCTCGCATCCGACACAGATTTACGAAGCGTTTTTCTATGTCCTCACCGGTTTCGCCTGTTTGTGGATGTATTGGAAAAGAAAAGATTACAAATACGAAGGCTTGATATTCGGCGTGTTTTTAACCGGCATTTTCCTCTCGCGTTTCTTTGTCGAATTTCTGAAAAACAACCAGGAAGAATTTGAAGAAGGCATGTTGCTGAATATGGGACAACTGTTGAGCATTCCGTTCGTTATCGCGGGAATTTGGCTTGCGTGGCGAGGGTTGAAGGCAAAACGAAATAAATGTTGCACATGCTCGAAGTCGAAATAATCACTGTCGGCGACGAGCTGTTAATCGGGCAGGTGCTCGACACCAATTCGGCATGGATGGCCGAGGAATTGAACAAAGTGGGCTTTGACGTCCGTTACAAAACGACAGTCGGCGATGTGGAAGAAGATATTTCGGACGCTTTCGGGCGAGCTTTTTCGAGGGCTTCAGTTATTCTGGTAACCGGCGGTATCGGCCCGACGAAAGACGATATTACCAAAAAGACGCTGGTTCAATTTTTCGGAACTGCGCTGGTTTTTGACGATGCGACTCTGGAAACCATCAAAGAAGTCGTTCACGGGAAAAATAAAGC
>JAITCT010000250.1 GCA_031282925.1 Dysgonamonadaceae bacterium
TTTATTGGAAGCCGGCGCTTATTTGCCTGGTATTTGCCTTGATAGCTCAAATAGTTTCCAATTTTGCAAACGATTATTTCGATTATAAAAAAGGCATAGACAACAAAAACCGCTTAGGCCCGAAGCGGGCGGTAGCCGAAGGCTGGATTGCGCCCCGAACCATGCTTTGCGTAACCCTCGGGCTGCTTGTTGCGGATTTGCTTCTCGGTTTGTCCCTTTTGCAATACGGCGGATGGGAACTGATTTTCGCAGGTATAGCGGTTGCCCTGTTCGCACTTGCTTATTCCGGGGGGCCTTATCCTCTGTCCGGTCATGGCTGGGGCGACGTTTGCGTATTCCTCTTTTTCGGGATTATTCCGACCGGATTTACCTACTATGTGCAGGCATTGCGGTGGAATTTGCCGGCAACGGTTTGCGGCATAGCCGTCGGTTTGGTGATTATCAACATCCTGGTAGCGAATAATTACCGCGACAGGGATTCGGATGCAAAAGCAGGAAAGAAAACAACAGTTGTCCTGTTCGGTGAAAAATTCGGCCGTCTGTTTTACCTGTCGAATGGAATTTCAGCCGTGATTTGTTGCCTGTATTTCCTGGCGGACAATACTGTTTGGGCAGCCGTTTTGCCGTTTATTTACCTGTTTCTGCATATCAAAACCTGGCGGGAAATGGTTCGCACCGGAAGCGGGCAAGCATTGGGACAAACGGCTTTGAACGCATTGGCGTTTGGGGTATTGCTTTCTTTGGGGTTGCTGATTGGGTTGCTGCCGTAAGCCGTTCTTTGATTTTACGAATGGACAAGGCACATGTTGATTTTAAAGCGTTATACCGTATGCAGAATAAAAGAACATTTATTGTTTTAATGTTGCGTACTTATTTATATTGCCTCCAAATCTACTTTATACAACCAAATATCCCAGTGAGAATCATCATTCTTAAATGATTTCAAAAATTTCAATCCACTTCTTTCACAGTTTTTTATTTCAGCAGAAGAAAAGATGTAATTACAGCCTATTGTTTGTAAAGCATCTGCATTTAATTCCAAGTCGTATAAAATCCGGTTTTTTGCATATTCTCCTCTTATAATTTCCACCGGATGAACTTCACTCGGAAAGACATAGCTCCAGTTCCCGAAGGAATCAAAAATACCTTTTGCCGATTCCGATTTTTCCAGTTCCCCGGCAATAATTTTCCTGAATAAATGTTTATATTCCAAAGGATAATTATTTTGATAGCTATCCAAAGTATAATAACCGCTATATTGGGTAACTGCCGGAAGAATTCCAATATTCAAAATCCTGTATTCCGATTTTTCTTTCCCTATGAAATCACTTACTTCACTCAAAAGAGATTTTGCATAAAAAGAAGAAAATGAAGGATAATGATAGGAACTTTGGAATCCCAACCGGTCTCGTATTCTATTGCCTGAACAATAATTATAGGAACGAAATAACAGAAATGCAATCTGAACGGACAGGATGGCATAACTCAATAACGCTTCTTTTCGCCCTTTTTGTTGCAATATTTTGGATGCGACAGCAAAAAGTAACATCCAGCAAACCGTAAGCAGATGATAGAACCGAGACAGGCGTAAGCCCTTAATTGATGGACAGTAATAATCAAACAGTACGACAAAAAGAAAAATAACAGTAAAATAAAACAATATCTTTCCTGCCGTTCTCCTTTTTTCCTTGTTTAAAATAAATGCGGAAATAACCGTCAACCAAACAGGTAAAGTGTAAAATTGCGCATAAATACCGTTTTCCCACAAATATTTTAAAGCAAATAGCAGCAAATTTTCATCCGATTGTTTGAAAACAGTTTCTTCCCTGTGTGAATGAAATCCTTGCAATATCGGAATAATCAGGTTATACTCTACGATTAAACAGACAACGGTGTAAATCAGCAATGCAAAGAGCGGCCGAAAAATGAATTGTCTGTGCTTAATACAGAAGATCAACCAGATGACGCCTAAAGCAATTCCGACAAAAAGACCGCCTAACACAAAAGAAGAGAAAAACGGAAACAGACAAATCCATACGTAATTCAGGATATTTTTCTCGCCTTTCAATAGATTAAAAAAGGCAAACAAAACCAATGGCTGTCCCAGTTCGGTCAATCCGTAAATTGTGAAAAAGGGGATAAAAACATAAGTGCAACTAATCAACAGAGCAGTAATACCCCCCCCCCACTTATAACGTGTTTAGATAGAAGAATATACGCTCCGACAAATCCGATTAACCGTACAGTAAAATCATTAACCAGATAAGCAATGAACGGAGGAAATAAAGCGAAAATCAGGGTTGTATAATTTAAACCGGAAGTAATGCAAAAGCGTGGCAAACCATTCATAATTTCGGGAATAACTGCTTGATAATTTAACCAATAGGCTTTTCTTGATGCATGTATTTTGTATAAAATTTCACCGTCCAGATTATCAAAAACGCGAATAGACGCCCCTTCGCCCAGCAAAAAGTAAGGGATAAAATAAATGAGCAGGCACACTGTTCCTGTCAAAACAATCCGAAATTTATTGAAAGTGCTCATCAAATTTATATTTTTCTTTTTATCCATTTGGCAAAATAAAATCGAACGGCAAACCATAAATGCCTGATTTGGGTAGGAATTTTCCCATAATACTTACACATCACCTCATAGCGTTCTTTCAAAGCAGCTTTGCGATTCGTAGCGCTATAACCCGCTTCAAGGAAATAAGACAGTGTCTGATGCGTGTTGAGGATATGCTCCGCCTTTTTCAGGCAACGGATACACCACTCGAAATCGGCCGAATACCGGTATTGTAAGTCATAAGTTTCGGCTGTTTCCCGTTTGACGATAAATGATTGGTGGCAGACAAGCATTCCCATTTTGAAACTTTTCCATGTCAATTTTTCCGGCGCTTTCAGGCGGCGCATACCCAAACTGTTGCCCTGTGCATCGGCAATTTCCGTTTCTCCGTAGATAATCGAAAATTGATGCTCGAAAACTGATAATTGTTTGACGATTTCCTGTATGGTATTGGGCGAATGGATTCTGTCGCCGGCATTGATGAACCAGACATAATCGCCGGCGGCAAGTTTCAAACCTTTGTTCATTGCGTCGTAGAGTCCCTTGTCCGGCTCGGATATGAATTGAAAATTGAGAATTGAAAATTGAGAATTATTCTTAATTCGTGATTCGTAATTCGTAATTAAATCCACCGTTCCGTCGGTGGAGCCGCCGTCCACAATAATGTATTCGACGCTCCGGCAGGTTTGCGACAGGACGCTCAATATGGTTCGTTCGAGCCATTGGGCGGCATTGTAAGTAACTGTGATGATTGAGAAAGTCATATTTTCCGTAAAATGATTAATTATTCCAAAATATTTATTTGCATATTCGCAGGAAACAATCGCGGGTTTCTTCTACAATTTCCGTCCGAAATCCGCCGGAATTTCCCCCCAGCATTTAGTATCCCATTTCAAAACCGGACTGGAATACGTGTTGTTTTGCAGCCAGGTTTCCGCCCTGCGAATCAGGTCAAAAACAGGTTTGTTTTCTTCGACAGGCTGCAATTTGGTTTTACATTTTTTTTGTTTGACCCACAACATGCCATTTTCGCTGTCGGAATAAACGGGAATGTTAAGCCGCTGTTTTTCCAATAAAGCCAAACCATGCACAATCGCTAAAAATTCGCCGATATT
>JAITCT010000284.1 GCA_031282925.1 Dysgonamonadaceae bacterium
TTATTAAAGTAAAATTCATGAAAAGATTGTTTTTAGTATTGACATGTTTTTTAATAAGCATGAGTTTGGCAATCGCACAGACCAAACAGGTCTCAGGGATTGTAACGGATGAGAACGGAGAGCCTGTGATCGGCGCTTCCGTGATTGCAAAGGGAACAACAGCGGGTACTGCAACCGACATGGAAGGAAGATTTTCCTTTTCAGTCGGGGAAAATGTAAGCGCAATAGTTGTAAAGTACATTGGTTACGCGCCGGTAGAAGCGCCGGCCTCCACCGGCGTGAAAATTGAACTCCGTCCGGCCTCTTCACTGTTAAACGAAGTGGTTATCACGGCGTTCGGCATTTCGAAAGAAAAGAAAGCGCTGGGATACAGCATCTCGGAAGTTAGCGGAAATGAAATGATTACTGCCCGGGGCGGGATGAACAACCCGATGAACGCTTTGCAGGGAAAGGTAGCAGGATTACAAATCGCAAGCAGCAGCGGATCTTTAGGCGGTTCTTCCAAAATTCTCATCCGCGGGAATCACTCTATTTCGGGAAGCAATCAGCCGCTGTTCGTCATAGACGGAGTGCCTGTTGAAGGAAAAGATTTCAACGGATCGGAGAAGAACGGCAGCAGAAGCACGGAAACCGCCCGGGGGGCCGGCGGATATGATTACGGAAACCTGATACAGGACATTAATCCGGATGATATCGAAAGCGTATCGGTACTGAAAGGCGCAAACGCTTCCGCTTTATACGGCTCGCGGGCAACCAACGGCGTGATTTTGATTACTACCAAAAAAGGAAAGAAAAGCGAAACGCCGGGCGGTTACGGGATTTCTTTCAATTCGTCCGTCGGTTTTGAAGTTGTGAATAAACTCCCCAAGTTACAACGCCTCTATGGAGGAGGAGGTTCCGACTTTGATGAAGTGGAAATTAACGGGAAAACTTATCTTTATCCCGATTATGCTACCGACGAAAGCTGGGGTCCCAAATACGAAGGTCAGGAAATCCTATCCTGGTATGATTTGGCAAAATGGGAAGCCGGAGGAAAAGCCGGTAATCCTACCACATCCAAATGGGTAGCGCCGGCAAATGATATTGACGCTTTTTTTGAAACCGGCATTTCGTTTACCAACAATGTATCCGTTACGCAGGCGACCGACCGCAGCAACCTGCGTATTTCCTACACGAACAGCGACCTGAAGGGATATTTGCCGAACAGTTCCCTGAAGAAAAACGTGTTCAACATCGCCGCTTCTACTAAAAGCGCCGACAACAAACTGGAAGTTTTCACCAACGTGTCGTATCTCAACACCGCCGCTCAGGGACGCAGCGAAACCGGTTACGGCGACAACAATCAAATGGTGAAATTCGTACAGTGGGGGCATCGCGAACTGGATTTGAAAGAATCAAAAGATTTATACCTGATGCCCGACGGCACACAGGCCACCTGGAACCGCACCGCATGGGACAACCCGACGCCGGCTTACAGCAACAATCCTTACTGGAGCCGTTATATGAATTATGAAAATGATACCCGCAGCCGGATATACGGTAATGTCGGATTCAGCTATCTGATTCTTCCCGGATTAAAATTCCAGTATAAAGCAAATCTTGACTTCTTTGCGGATAAACAATTCGAGAGAAACGCGGTATATTCCCAGGAAATCTCCCGCTATCAGGAAATCTCCCGCCAGCGGTATGAGTTGAACAATGAATTTTTATGCCTCTACAACAAAACGTTCAACGACTGGTCGGCAGGCGCTAATTTGGGCGGCAACCTGAGGACGGAAAAATATGAATACATCCATGGCGAAACAAGTGGCGGGCTGGGCGTCCCGCTGTTTTATAATTTGAAAAACTCCGTTTCGCCGGCGCTTTCATATAACAACGTATCGAAAAAGGCTGTCAATTCGTTGTTCGGGAACATAACGCTTGGATGGAAAAGCCTGGTATATATGGACGCTTCGCTTCGCAACGACTGGTCTTCCACTTTGCCGAAAGCGAATAATTCCTACAGCTATCCCGCGTTGACCGGCAGTTTCATTTTTTCCGAGCTGACCAGAGAAAGCCTTCCCTGGCTCTCCTTCGGCAAATTCCGTGCAGGCTATGCTTTTGTAGGAGGCGATACCGACCCGTATCAAGTGGACGATACTTATTCCCATTATACGCATATTGACGCTGTGGCCGGAACGCCGGGATATACCCTGGCTACCAAACTCAAAAACAAAGACCTGAAACCGGAAAGAACCGGCTCGTTTGAAACCGGTTTGGAAGCAAACTTTTTCAACGACCGCCTGGGTTTTGAAGTAACTTTTTATTCCACCGAAACGAAAGATCATATCCTTGACCTTTCCCTGTCGGGATCAACCGGTTATCTGCAACGGGTAATCAATGCCGGCCTGATAACCAATAAGGGAGTGGAATTGGCCGTTCACGCTTCACCTGTGAAAACGAAAGATTTTGAATGGGCTACCAACTTTACGCTTACTTCGAATAAAAACAAGGTAGTGGATATTATCGACGACACGGAATATCTCCGTTTGGTAAGCGCTCCGTTTAAAGTGGAAATAGGCGCTATGAAAGGCCAGCCCTATGGAATCATTATGGGTACGGATTACATTTACGACGATAACGGAAATAAGGTGGTAAACGAAGACGGCCTTTATCTTTCCACAACCGGGAATGTCAATCTCGGCTCGATTTTCCCCGATTTTTCCGGCGGATGGAGCAATACTTTCCGTTATAAAAATCTGGATGTAAGCATCCTGCTGGATTTCTCCGGAGGCGGGCATTATTTTTCCACTTCTTATATGTGGGGAATGTATTCCGGTATGCTGGAAGAATCGGCTGCAAACGGAATCCGTGAAGACGGAATTATTCTGTCCGGCGTAACGGGTGATGTGCAATTTAATGACGACGGTTCCTGTACGGTTACGAATACAGCCGCGAATACGATAACGGTAGATGCGCAGACTTACGGCAAAAGCTATAACACGGGGCCTGCCGCGCAAAGCGTGCTTAAATCGGATTATCTGAAACTCCGGGAAATCAACGTGGGCTATACTTTTCCTTTGGCAAGCAGATATTTTGTAAAATCGCTCCGTTTGTCGGCCTACGGACGTAATTTGGCGGTATGGGGGCCGGATACGAAACATTTCGACCCGGAAACAATTATTACAAACTCAGGGAATATTCAGGGAATTGAAGGCGGTTCGATTCCGGGAATTGCTAATTTTGGTATTAACGTAAGCTTAAAATTTTAATTATAATGAAAACAAAAGTATATAGTAGAGGAGTAAACGAGTTGACAAGTAAACGAGTAAACGAGGGGGCAAGTAAACGGGTAAAACGATTCTCGTTAACTCGTTTACTCGTCTACTCGTTTACTATTTTTTTATTTTCGTGCCAGGATTTTGAAGAAATCAATACAGACCCGAACAATCCGGTCGAAACGCCTTCAAACATGCTGTTTAGCGGAACGCAAAAGAAAATAATGGATTATGTTTACGACGTTTGGTTTAGCGGACGTCAAAGCCTGGTGTATGCGCAATACTGGGGACAGCGGAATTATACGGAAGAAGACCGTTATCTAATCCGTGAAAGTGTAAATAACAATTATTTCAATACCTTTTATTCGTTAATTGCAAGTCTGGATAGAGTAATCGAATTGAATACGAATCCGGAAACGGCCGCAATATCTTCTCTGTACGGCAATAACGACAATCAGATTGCTGCCGCCAAGATTCTGAAAGTTTGGCTGTTTTCCATCATGACCGATACATGGGGCAATATCCCTTATTCCGAAGCAGGAAAACTGGACAAAGGAATTTATTATCCCGAATATGACGATCAGGAAAAGATTTATGAAGAGCTGATAAACGAATTAACGGACGCCGCCGGTTTGATTGATGAATCGGAAATTGCGTTTGTTGGCGGCGACAGGATTTATTCCGGCGATGCTTCCAAATGGAAAAAGTTCGCCAATTCGTTGAAATTGCGGTTGGCCGTTCATACTTCCAAAGTATCCGGCTCCAAATGGAAGGAACAGATAGAGGAAGCGCTGGCAGGCGGCGTGTTTGAAAGCAACGGTGATGCAGCGGCCTATCACTATGGGTCGGCTCCCGAATACAGTTATTTTTACGAAGGATTTTTTATTTCTGCCCGAAACGACTTCAGTCTTACCCGTCCTTTTATTGACATTTTGAAAGGACAGCGGGATACGTTGAATAATAAAACCCATCCATGGGAAAATGTAATCGATCCGCGTCTCGCCATCTATACAACTCCCCGCAACGGTGAATACATCGGCATTCCCTACGGCATTCCGTCCGGAGACATGACGGCGGCTTTCCGGAATATGGCGCCGGATCTCTATGCCGCGCCGCCGGTAGTGTTAAATCCCGATTTTCCCGTTCCTTTGATGACTTACGCCGAAGTTCAATTTATTATCAGCGAATACAAAGGTTTCTCAAAAGAGGAATATAGGGAAGGCGTAAACGCTTCGATTGAATATTGGGCAGACTTGGACGGAATCAAGCCGGATAAAGCGAAAACAGATACATATATAGACGCTGTCAGCCAACATGTAAATGCGGAAACTGTCGCCCTGCAAAAATACATCGACTTGTATATGAACGGAATGGAAGCATGGACGGAAATTCGCCGCACCGGTTATCCTACCCAGTTGCTGAGTCCGTATGAAATATCCGCCATAAGCGCCGCTACCGAAACTGCGCCGAGCAAGGAGCTGAAGTTTGAACCGCTTTCGGCTGCCAAAGGACTGATTATTGCACGGGTAAAATATCCGACCAACGAAAGTACTTTAAATAAACCGGGTTTTGATAAAGCGGTAAGTAAACTGGAAGACCGGACAAACAATTATTATACGCCGATGTTCTGGGATAAACGCAGGACGGAAGGGCTGCATCCGGCTAATAAATAATGGTTTACACTATGCGCACTGCGCCGCAAGCATCCCGTAGCGGGGAATGACGTTTGCGCACAGTGTTGCAAGTACTCTGCGCGGCAATTTGCAAAGTTCGCGTAATTTGCGTTCCGGTTTTTGAATGCAAATTACGCGAATTTCGCAATAAGAACATGTTTTTTCTAATACGGGTACATGAAAATTCAATTTTATTATGTAAATTTGCAGCAAAAAATTAAACTTCAATTATGATATCCTATTACCGAAAAAATAATTTTTACAGTCACATTCCTGCATTTACAAAAAATCTGTTGATTATCAATTTAATTGTTTGGCTGGCCTGCCTTTTATTCAAACAGTTGGAATTTTATTTAGCCCTGTTTAATTATGATTCGGGGTATTTTCATGCCTATCAACTGATTACCTACATGTTTACTCATGCCGATTTCGATCATATCTTCTTTAATATGCTTGCCCTGTTCATGTTTGGAGGCGTACTTGAAAATTTCTGGGGAAAAAAACGATTCCTTACTTATTATATGGTAACGGGAATCGGGGCCGGGCTGGTGCAATTATTGGTCTGTCATTTGCAGGGTATTATGTATCCCGTTCCGACCATTGGCGCTTCGGGCGCAATTTTCGGATTGCTGCTTGCTTTTGGAATGCTTTTTCCGGATACCCCTCTGTTTTTGATGTTTATACCTGTTCCGATTAAGGCGAAATACATGGTTATCGGTTACGGATTGATCGAATTTTTCTTCGGCGTAGCCAACCGGACGGGCGATAATGTGGCTCACTTTGCCCACTTGGGCGGCATGTTATTTGGAATTATCCTGATTTTGTGTTGGGGAAAAAAACAGTATTACAGATGAAACCCGCCAAAAATCTTTTTCGAGTTATCATTTGTATTTTGAATGTTTTAGCATTGGCGGCTTTACTGATAGCCGCTTTTTCCGATTTTATTTCCCCGTTTAGAGCAGTGATTTTTTCCTATTTTGGACTGTTCTTTCCTTTTATTTTTCTGTTTAATCTGGCGCTGTTTTTTTTTCTGCTGTTTACCAAACAATGGATATCAGCCGGTTTGAGTTTCGTGGTTTTCCTTATCTGCACAAGCGCTATTCATACTTATTTCCCCATTCACCCGAAAACAAAAAATGTTCCCGACGATTGCATTAAGATACTTACATACAATGTGATGCGTTTTGGTCAACAGGGCGGAAAATCGAAAAAAAAATCCAACAAAATTCTCCGGTACATTCGGGAAAATGATGCGGATATCGTCTGTATCCAGGAATTTGGCGCTTTAAGAAGCGACAATGGTACACGGCTGACGGAGAAAGATATAACTGTTGCTCTGGATAAATACCCGTATCATAATATCAATGAATTAAAATTTCCTCATCCGGATGAAACTTTCGGGGTGGCTGTTTTTTCCAAATATCCTGTTTTGTCGGTAAAGAAAGTTCCTTACGAAAGCGAATACAACGGTTCGATAATATGTGAATTGAACGTCAAAGGGAGAAAAGTTACCCTGATTAATAACCATTTGGAATCTAATAAATTATCATACGAAGAAAGGAATAATTACTATCAAATGACTCAAGAACCGGATTCCCGTTCGCTGGATGTTTTCACAAAAATGATGACCAAACGATTGACTCCCGCTTACCGGTTACGGGCAATTCAGGCACAAAGCATTTCCAAAATAATAGCGGAGGATACAAATCCGTATATCATTGTTTGCGGGGATTTTAACGATACGCCTGTTTCTTATGCGCGCCGCAAAATCAAAGGAAATCTTCGGGATGCTTTCGTGGATAGCGGTTGCGGTTTGGGGATTACCTACAACCGCTACCGGTTTTTATTCCGCATTGACTACATTTTACACAGCAGCAACATCAAATCATATAATTGTACCGTGGGGAAATTGCGCGATTCCGACCATTTTCCGGTTTGGTGTTATTTGGAGTTAAGCAAGTAAAAACAGAACTCGTAACTGTTTTCCGTCACTGTTCACCTATAGAATCAATCGAAAGCGTGTTGTGTTTCTTTCCCAACAAATCGGAAAAGTGGTTGAAATCTTTCCTGAAAAGGATACCGACTCCCTGCGTCATTTCGGGAGCTAAATTATAATAATTGCGGTAATTGTAGTGATTGAAAAACTTCAGGCGGGTGTTTCCTTTCTTTGTCAATTTGTATTCGAGGTCGAAATCGCCTATCCAGTGGATATTACTCCCTTGATTGTCATTGTCCAAATAAATATTGTCCCGATAGCCTACATTTCCATTGATAATTAACCGGTTATCCAGTAGCTGACTGGATAGGAGAAGTTCCATTTCAGTGCTGCTCCCGCTTTCTTCGTTTGATTGGTAGAATTTTGTGCCGACCAGTTGGATTTTGTCCGTAAAAGCGTCCAAAATATTGGAAAATTGAGTGGACAAAGTAGAGGTGAGCAGCGACACGTCGGTGCTGCTTTTTGCATTTCCGCTGTATTCCGGGGTAGGGTAGAAAGTATTCAATACCAGGAGGTAAAAAATCTGGCGGTTCATCATGTCTTCGGTGCGGATATAGCTTTTAACTTGCCGGTTCAATTCGGGCGTCGAATTGGGGAGTTCCAAATCAAAAGCAATGGACGGATGGTTCATCCCGCCGGTCAATTGAAGGACGCAATTGACTGTGGTATTTATTCTTTGCTGATCTTTAATCAGTTGTTGATCTAAGTCGCCCAGATTGGCGGTTAATTTATAATTGGCTTTTACATTTAAATCGGCCGTATAGGGATCGCCCCGGAAAGAAACGGAACTTCCTTCCTGAATATCGAAATTGCGGTAAATCGCTTGCTGGAAGCTGAAATTATATTTTCCTTTTTCGATGGTATAGGTTCCCAATACTTTCGGGGGCATTTTTGTCCCGTACTGGATTTGCAGCGTCCCGTTTCCGTAAGCGCTTATTTTATCGCCGGATACGGGATCCATCATCATTTCAATCGTTGCTTGCGGATTGGCGTCCAACATGAGGTTGAGGCGAATTTCCGTTCCGGAATCCGGTGCGGGCAAGTGGACGGTTGTTCGCGCAGGAATTAAATTTTTTTTTGGTTTGACAAAGCGGATGAAATCGTAATCGGCAATGTCCGGTTCGTCCGTAAAGTTCAAGGTAATCTTTGTGTTTGCGGTATTTTGCATCGTAACGTCAATATCTACCAAATCTTCCGTCCCCGACAAACTTACGGTTCCCGTACCGTAAGCCGTTCCGTAAAATAGCGGATTTTTCGTTTTATTAGCATTGAATACCATGAAATTATTGAAAGAAATGTTGGCCGAATATTTAAAATCTTCAAACAAGGTGTGCTTGACATAGCCGTTTGCCAAAGCCTGCTGTCCGTGTTCGTCAACAAGGCGAATGTTTTCGGCGCGTATTTCATCGGGATAACACCTGATTGTATCGCTGAAAGTGTAATAGGTGTTGAGAAAGTCAATACCGAACCGGCAGTTTTCAGCATAAACCGTTCCTTTGATAGCAGGGTCGTTCAGATCTCCGAAAAGACGTATATGTCCGGTCAGGCTTCCGCTAAGGTTTTGAGCTATATTATTTAAGTATTTCCGGAGGAAACTAGCATTCAGGCTCGTTGCGTCAAAATCAACGGACAACAGTTCTTTTCCCGGATAAATAACGCCGTTAATATTCAGGCGGGGCGAGTTGTTTTCATAAACGATACCCTTCAGGAGAACGCCCTGGTTTTCGTCGTTCCATTTGCCGGTCAAATCCAAATCGCCCACAGTAACCCGGTTGAAAGCGAAATTTTTGACATCCAGATGCGTGGATAACTTCCGGGTTTTATACAGGTCTTGGACGTTGACAAATCCGGTAGCTATTCCGCCAAATTCCAAAGCTTTGATTTTCAATGACTGAAAGATGTAATCCAAATTCACTTTGTTTAATTCGACGAGCAGTTGCTGTTCGGGGTTGTGGGAAATAGCACCGTCGATTTTAAGGAACTGGTCATCGTGTGCGGCTAATAAATGGTTTATCTTAACGGTCGATGAATCGGCATGAATTTCGGTAGGATAAAGCGTCCATATCAAATCGTTGAACACCAGCTTCGACTGTTGGATATTGATTTGGGTTCTTTTCCCTTTTGAAAAAGAAGCGTTCAGGTTCAAATCACCGCGATATTTTTCGGATATATTTCCCCAGTTTAAATGGGCTTTAATCAGGTCGTCGCCGGCATTGAGCCGGACGGTGAAATGCAAAGGGCGGTCGTTTTTTTGCAGCAGGTTTCCCGACAGGTTCAACAGGGCTTCTCCGGTCGAATTGTTCAATGCTATTTTCAGGTCTTTCAGACTTGAATTTCCGAATTTTGCACTGTGAACGCCTGCGTCCAGGTTGAAATTATCGTAAACGCTGTTGTATTGTCCGGTGATGCGGGTTTGTTCCCGAAAAGTAAACGGGAGTTCGAGAACGTGGGAAAGATATGTCAGGTCTTCAATCGTCAAATCGAAAGAAAAAAGATTTTCTTCGGATGCGAATGATTTGTTATTTGTATCAAACAGAGAGGGAAGATGCCGGGACAAAGTCTTTTTTATTTTGGGGATGAAAGTACCGACCGAATACATTCCGCGAACTTCACCATGAAATACATCCGAGTTGACGCTCAGGGTTTTTTCATTTCCGGACGAAACGGATGTAAGGGCTAACCGTTCGAGGTCATAATTTCCTTTATCCGTTTCGAAATGGATATTGTTTAAGCTGACGGTTCCCAGTAAATTGTCGGGATTGTTTCCGGTTAAATTGGCGTTGGCTTCAAAAGAAAGGGAAGTGTTTTTGTACTTTGGGGCTATATTTAGTTTATCCAAGTGTAAATCAGTTGCTTTTGCCGTAAATTCAAATTCGGACTTCGCGCCTTTCAACAGGAAAAGTCCGTTAGCCGAGATTTTTCCTTCGGGGCTGTCCAAGTTTAGCCGTCCGGTAAAACTTTCGGGAGTAAAATTGCCTTTGAAACTAAAATTATTGTAAGTATAACTTTTGTACTCAAATTTTTCGATATCTCCGTCAATCAAGCCTGCGAACTTTTTGTTTGCCTGTTGTTTGACGTCGAAAACGATTTTGAAAACGGTTTCACCGAAATCCTTGTTGCCGGTTAAGGTTGCTATATTCAGTTTCGGCGAAGCGATTTGCCCCTTAAAAGCAGCGGCATTGGGAGTTATTTCGACATTGGCGGCGAGAGTGCCGATTTCGCTGTAGAATGTTCCGCCGACAGATAAACTGTCAGGAGAACCGCAGACACTCCCTTGAAAACTCATGCTTTGCATTTGCCTGATTGGAGCCGGCAATTCAAAAGGATTTTTGCCTAAATTGTTTACTATTTTTTCAACAGCAGCCGGGGCAAGGAATGAGTCCTCAATTTGTGCATTGATAAAAAGCGCTTTGGAATTTGAATCGAAAAGGTTTTTTATTTCGGCGTTTATTTTGAACATCAAAGAGTTGTAATATCCGATACGGAGGTTTTGTATGTTCAAAACATCCTGCGTTCCCGAAAAATAACCGTTTATGTTTATTTTATCGCCGAATTGCGACAATACGGGGACGAATGGACTAATGTCTTTTAAATAGACGTCCGAATTATCCATCGTCAACCGGAAAGTTAGATTTTTGAAGCGGTTATCATTTTCCGGTTTACCGTAATCAGCGGTTATATCTTTGATTGTCAGGGAAGTGTTTTCTAATTTCAGCAATAACCGGCTTATGGCGGCTTTCTCTTTACCTGCTTTCAGGTCAAATGCCAAGCGTTTCACTGTGAAACCTGTTTTTGCCTTGAAACTTAGCCTGTTTACGACAATATCCAATGTATCGCCGGTAAAGTCGCGGACTTTGATTTTGGAAGTTATATCATTTAACCGGAACGATTTAGGATTGAATTTACCGAACGTTTCGGATGCGTCCTTTTCGCGGTAAGAAAAACTTCCGCTACGCAAATCAATGTCTTTTATTTGTAAATCAATGGAATTGTTTTT
>JAITCT010000287.1 GCA_031282925.1 Dysgonamonadaceae bacterium
AAAAAAACATTTTCCGTTTTAGCGGAGAATATAGCTCCTCAAGCGCGGTACATTTGGTTTCACGCAGCTTCTTTGGGCGAATTTGAACAGGGCCGTCCGTTGATTGAAAAAATCAGGGAAGAAAAACCGGAATATAAAATTTTACTGACCTTCTTTTCCCCTTCGGGATATGAAGTGCGGAAAAACTACGCAGGCGCGGATGTGGTTTGTTATTTGCCTTTCGATTACCGTTCAAACGCTCAAAAATTCCTGAATCTGGCAAAACCGGAAATAGCCGTTTTCATCAAATACGAGTTTTGGATGAACTATCTTAATCAGTTGAGAAAAAGGAATATCCCGACTTATATTATCTCCGCTGTTTTTCGTCCCAATCAGATTTTTTTCCGTTGGTACGGATCTAAATACCGGAATGTTTTAAACAATTTTAATTGGTTTTTCGTCCAGGACAAAAATTCGTTGACATTGCTGAAACGCTTTAATCACAACAACGTAACGATTACGGGGGATACCCGTTTCGACCGGGTACATAAAATATTCCGGCAAGGGAAAAATCTCCCGCTCATTGAGAAATTCGCGAGCAAAACGGAAGAAAAACAGCTCATCCTGATTGCAGGCAGTACTTGGGACAAAGACGAGGAAATCCTCATTCCTTTCTTCAATCAACACCCTGAAATCAAATTAATCATCGCGCCCCACGAAATAAACGGAAGCCGCATTACTCAACTCAAAAACCGGATCAAACGCCCTTACACGCTTTATTCCTGCGCCGGTGAAAAAGAAATCGAAAAAACCGACTGTCTGATTATTGATTGCATCGGACTGCTGTCTTCCGCATACAGGTATGGAGAAATCGCTTATATCGGCGGAGGTTTCGGCGTTGGGATTCATAATGTTTTGGAAGCTGCGGTTTATGAAATTCCGGTTTTGTTCGGCCCCCATTACGGTAAATTCAGGGAAGCCGGAGAATTAATTGCTTCCGGAGGCGCTTTTTCTATTTCATGCGAAAATGATTTTTCCGCTCAAATAAATAATTTGTCGGCTTATCCCGAATTGCTCAAGGAATCAGGCAACAGGGCTAAAAATTACGTAATTAATAACTTGGGCGCCACGCAAAAAATCTATGCGAAGGTTTTTTCGGTTTAGCCCCAGGTTCCGGCACAAAAAATTTCACGGTTTAAAATAAAAAGATTACCTTTGCGCCTCAATTTAAAAAATATTAATAATATTAAATTAAAAGCTGAATGAACAATTACGAAACCGTTTTCATTTTGACTCCCGTTTTATCTGAACAACAGATGAAGGAAGCGGTCGACAAATTCAAAGGCATTCTCGTTGCCGAAGGCTCTGAGATTGTCAATGTTGAGAGTTGGGGATTGCGCACATTAGCATACCCGATTCAGAAAAAATCTACCGGATTCTATTCCTTAATAGAATTTCAAGCAGAGCCTGCTGTTATCGCTAAGCTGGAAATACAATTCCGCCGCGATGAAAAAGTACTTCGATTTTTGACTTTCCGTCAGGATAAAAATTTTGCAGCTTACGCCGCTAAGAGAAGAAATAAAACTAAAACAACCTAAATCATGGCAACAAACAACAAATCCGAAATTCGTTACTTAACTCCTCCCTCCGTTGATGTTAAGAAGAAAAAATATTGCCGGTTCAAAAAAAACGGCATTAAGTTCATTGATTATAAGGACCCCGAATTTTTGAAAAAATTCCTGAACGAACAGGGGAAAATTCTTCCGCGCCGGCTTACCGGTACTTCTTTAAAGTTCCAGCATCGTATCGCTCAAGCGGTAAAACGCGCCCGTCACTTGGCTTTGCTTCCTTATGTAACCGATTTAATAAAATAAAAAAGGAGGAACAACTATGCAAGTAATTTTATTAGAAGATATTCTCAATCTCGGATATAAAGATGATATAGTAACCGTTAAAAACGGTTACGGCAGGAATTATCTGATTCCCACCAAGAAGGCGGTAATTGCTTCCGAATCGGCAAAGAAAGTTTTGGCGGAAAATCTTCGCCAGCGCACTCACAAGTTGGAAAAAATCAAAGCAGACGCACAGGCTTTAGCGGCTCAATTAGACGGCGTTTCGCTTACGGTCGGCGCTAAAACAAGTTCTTCGGGAACTATTTTCGGCGCGGTTACTAATATCCAGATTGCTAATGAATTGGCAAAAAAAGGTTTTGAGGTAGACCGTAAACTGATTTATATCAAAGAACCGGCCAAAGAAATCGGCAATTATAAAGCCTTGGTAAAACTTCACAAAGATATTTCGGTAGAAATACCTTTTGAAGTGATAAGCGAATAATTTATAGTGGCTTATTTTGTGTAAAAGGGCGCACCGCCCCTTTGCCGCACTAACCGGTAATTAGCGAAATTCGCGCAATTTGTGTTCAAAAGTCGGAACGCGAATTGCGCGAATTTCGTTAATCTGTGGCTGGCAACATCCTGTTTGGGACTGTACGGAGGAAAGCCACCGCCTGCTTTCTCTTGTCTGTACACATTTGCGATTCTCAATAATTGTCCATACCTTTGCCTCTCCTTTTAATATTGTATCCCCAAAAGTTTAGTTTTCAAAAATGGAGCAGATTAAACACGAATGCGGTACCGCATTAATCCGTCTATTAAAACCGATTGAGTTCTATGCGGAAAAATACGGCTCTTGGCAGTATGGCCTTAACAAACTTTATCTCCTGATGGAAAAACAGCATAACCGCGGACAGGAAGGCGCCGGAATCGGTTGTGTCAGCGTGAACACCATGCCGGGTGCGGAATATATTTCCCGCGAACGCGCTACAGGCAGCGGGGCTATTCAAGAGGTTTTTCAACAAGCGTATCATCAGATAAAAAATACGGCGCCCGGTACGCCATACGAAAACATTCCTTTTTGCGGAGAGGTGTATATGGGACATTTGCGGTACAGTACGACCGGACGTTCGGGGATTGCTTACGTTCATCCTTTCTTGCGGCGCAACAATTTCCGTTCCCGGAGTTTAATGCTTTGCGGAAATTTCAATATGACCAATGTGGATGAAATTTTCAAACAGCTTATCAATCAGGGGCAGCATCCCCGCTTATATTCCGATACTTTGCTGATGCTCGAAATGATGGGACATTATCTGGATGAAGAAGTTCAGCATTTGTATGAATTATTCAAATCGAAGTACAGCGACGGCATAATCCTCAACCGGAAAATTGCCGAAAATATAGATATAGCCCACATTTTACGGCGCTCTTCCCGGAATTGGGACGGAGGATATGTGATTTGCGGCGTAACCGGAAATACCGATATGTTCGCCATGCGCGACCCGAACGGTATCCGTCCCGCGTTTTACTATCATAACGACGAAATTGCCGTAGTTGCTTCGGAAAGGCCGGTTATCCAAACCGTGATGAACCTGCGAACGGAAGAAGTGCGGGAGCTTATGCCCGGGCAGGCTTTTCTCGTGAAACGGAACGGCGAAAAGGTTTTGGAACAGATTCAGGAAGCGAAAAATATCACGCCCTGTTCTTTCGAGCGGATTTATTTTTCGCGCGGTTCCGACAGGGATATTTACCAGGAACGGAAAATGCTGGGACGCCAATTGTTGGAACCCATTCTGAAAGTTATTGACAATGACTTGGATAATACTGTTTTTTCTTTTATTCCCAATACTGCGGAAGTTGCTTTTTTCGGTATGATGGAAGGTTTTGAACGTTATCTCGACGAACGGAAAAAACAGCTTATTAAAACTCATACCAACGAATTGTCGGAAGAGGATTTGGAACACATTCTCAGTATGAAAATCCGTCAGGAAAAAGTGGCGCTGAAAGACATTAAACTGCGAACTTTCATTACCGAAGGCGATAGCCGGGACGATTTGGCCGCCCACGTTTACGATATTACTTACGGTTCGATTGTTGCCGGAAAAGACAACCTGGTGGTTATCGACGACAGTATTGTGCGTGGAACAACTTTGAAACAGAGCATTATAAAAATTCTTGACCGCCTGGAACCCAGAAAGATCGTCATCGTTTCTTCATCGCCTCAAATCCGCTACCCCGATTGTTACGGCATAGATATGAACCGGATGGAGGAATTTGTCGCTTTCCGGGCAACCGTAGCTCTGCTGAAAGAACGCGGGATGCAACACATTATCAACGAAACTTACGAAAAATGCAAAGCCCATTTAAGTTCGCCGGAAGAAAAAACAGTCAATTATGTCAAAGACATTTACCGTCCGTTTACGGCGGACGAAATTGCAGGGAAAATTGCCCGGATATTGACGCCGAAAGGCACAAAAGCGGAAGTACACATTGTTTACCAGTCTTTGGGAGGCTTGCACAAAGCTTGCCCCAACCACAAAGGCGACTGGTATTTTTCGGGAAATTATCCGACGCCGGGAGGAAATAAAATCGTAAACCGGGCTTTTGTGAATTATTATCATTCCAATCATTCTCCGGCGGCTGAAATTGCAAAATGAGCCTGATCCGGCGCGCACCATAACCCGATACATTGCCGCAAACTCTGTTCCCACTCCGGAACAACAATTCCGAACGTTTCCCTGATTTTTGTTTTATCCAAAACACTGAACATCGGTCGTCGGGCTTTAGTCGGATATCCCGAAGTCGGGACGGGATGCACCTTGCCGGCTGCGATTCCCGCTAATTCGTGGATTTTCAGGGCAAAATCGTACCACGAACAGACGCCGGCATTGCTGTAATGATAAATGCCGGCAGGGAAAATACCGTTTTCCTCACTTCGTACAATCATAGCCAAAATCACTTTGGCCAAGTCGGCGGCATAAGTCGGCGTCCCTGTCTGGTCGTTCACCACATGCAGGGAATCCCTTTCTTTGCCGAGGCGAATCATCGTTTTAACAAAATTATTACCGAATGAAGAATACAGCCAGGCCGTCCGAATGATAATACTACTTTCCGGTTTGATTTTCATCAGGATTTGTTCGCCGGCTAATTTACTTTTTCCGTAAACCGATTGTGGGTTTGTCTTATCCGTTTCTTTCAGCGGAGTATTCCCAGTGCCGTCGAAAACATAATCCGTTGAAATGTGAATGATTTGGGTTTGTTTCTGCACCGATTCGGCCAGGTTTTGCACCGCATCGCGATTGATACGGTAACAAGTTTCAATTTCGTCTTCCGCTTTATCAACAGCCGTGTAAGCAGCACAATTGACAATACAGTCGATTTTATTCGTATTGAAAAAAGACACCAATTCCGTTTTGTTGCAGAGATTCAGCGTATCAATATCCGTCGGGAAAAATTGAAGTTGGGGATACGAAGGCGCAAGTTTTTGTAATTCATTTCCTAATTGTCCGTTAGCGCCGGTAAGCAGAATTTTCTTTCTCATTCCTTTTTATTAATTTTGTGCAAAAATACAAAGAATATGATTCATTACCGAATTTTAAGAACAGGTTTTTTTCTTGCAGGCGGAGGCGCTATGTTCGGCGCCATTCCCAAACGGGCATACAGGAATGGACGGACGGAGAACACGTAATATAATATATATGGTGAAGCAATTCATCAAAAAACAAATGCAGATAAGAAAAACAAAAGCATTTGTTGCGGCAAAGAAAAAGGCTGTTGTTAAAGCAAAAACTTACTCGCCGCAAATTATAAGTGCATCAAATCTGCAAACAGGAACATTTTATAACTCAATCAAAAAATTAAAAGGATTGATTAATCACAGTATTAATGCTTAGAAGTAAAAGCCGCTATCACTATTCCAAAGCATATTGACAGACTGGAATTTGTCCGTATAAGTCCATTGGGCGAAGGCAAAGATATGACCAATAGCGTTGATATTGCCAATATGTCCGAAAAGAAAAAGCGGGGTGTTAAGCGGTACAATATTTATAAATATAAATATCGGATGCGGACTTACTATGTGAAATTAGAGGAAAATGTTTCAGGGGAAGAATGTCTGTATTCATTCACGAAAAAACCGTAAGATACCCGCGTTGAGGTCAACTAACCCCGGTGCCTGTATATCTCACGGCTTTTATAAGATGCAAATATAATAATTATTTTTCATACAATAATATATTAACAATATTTTATGCTGCTAATCAAATTTATGAATTTTGTGCAAAAATACAAAGAATATGATTCATTACCGAATTTTAGAAACAGGTTTTTTTCTTGCAGATGGAGGCGCTATGTTCGGCGCCGTTCCCAAACGGGCATGGAAGCGGGCATATAAGGCCGATGATGACAACAATTGCCGGTTAGCAATGAATTGCCTGTTGGTTTGGAATGACAAACGGGTTGTTTTACTGGATACGGGGGTTGGCCTCAAAAGTTTGGGAAAATTATCCTGTTACCGTTTCAATAACCTGAAAGACATTGCGGAACCGGTCTATTCCTGTGGCTTTGAACCCGGACAAGTGACCGACGTTGTCCTTTCCCATTTGCATTTCGACCATTGCGGCGGCTGTACTTATATGTCGGATAACCGGTTAAATATTACTTTCCCCAAAGCCCGGCACTGGGTAAGCAAGCTCCAATGGGAAACATATATGAACCCCAATGAGTTGGAACGGCATTCTTACCGGAGTCAGGATATGACGCCGGTTTTTGACGCCGGATTAGTCCGCCTGATTGATAAAGACGTTGAATTATTTGAAGGTTTCAACCTTTCGGTTTTCAACGGACATACGAAAGGGCAAATTGTTTCGTTTATTGATTTGGGAAAAACGGAAACCTTGCTTTTCCCCGGAGATGTGATTCCTACAAAAGCCCATTTATCCGATTCATGGATTTCTGCTTACGATATAGAGCCGTTGGAATCCCTCGCCGCTAAAAAACGAATCAAGGAACGGACGGATGGGAAACACGTAACACATGTATTTTATCATGATGCTTATCAAACAGAATAATAATTAATCACATGGAAAAGTTCACTCAATTATTTACATTTATTGCTATAGCAATTCCTTTTTTTACTTCCTGTAATTTTTCTTCGAAAAATGCGATTTACGGCAACTATCGGATTGTCAACAAAGAAATTAACATCACAGATTATGATGAAATCAAAGTAGAGCTTGCGGCGAACATTGTGTATCAACAGTTTTCCGATTCCGCTCCCTACCTGCAAGTCAATACGGACGATAATCTGTTCTCTTCGTTAGACATCAGGGTAGAGGATAATCAATTAATTATTGATACAAAGCCTGATTCCGCCATCCGTCCGACTCAGTTAACGATTTATACCAACTCGAAAAATTTGAAAAAAGCCCATATTTCAGGTTCGGGAGATTTTTATTTGCGAGGCGAAGTAAATGCCAAAAACTTTGACCTGAAAATTTCCGGTTCGGGTAATGTGCGGACAGACAGTTTGCTGTGCCGAAACCTGAAAGTAAATATTTCGGGTTCGGGCAACGTCCAATTAACAGGGGCGGCTAAAGAAGCCACCTATACGGTTAGCGGTTCGGGCAATATCAAGGCATTTGAGTTTTTTACACAATTCTTAAAATGCAAAATTTCCGGTTCGGGCAACATTGAAGCTCAGCCTCGGGAAAAATTAGACGCTTCGATTTCCGGTTCGGGAAGCATCCGGTATAAAGGACTGCCGGCATCAATTAATTCTTCGGTGTCCGGAAGCGGAAAAATCAAACAAGTTGACGAGTGAATGATTACCCCTCTGCCCTACAGGGGGAGCTTGGGGCGTCGTCTACTAAGTAAGGGAGG
>JAITCT010000145.1 GCA_031282925.1 Dysgonamonadaceae bacterium
CCTTTTGCCACAACGATTCGTCCGCTGAAAACGCCGACCGCTTCATCATCCAGTACGTATTTGAACTGTTCGCTGCAATGAGTGTTTGGAAACAAATGATTGATCAAAGTACAGTTATCAATCTTTTGGCGCTTGTCGGCAATAGCCATTCCACAGAGCTGCGTTTCGGCATATTCGCCGGCCAAATCAATCATATAGTTGTTGCGGGTTGTGCCGTTGCTCAAAGTGATAACATTGATTCTTGTTTGGGAAGAAGCGGCCTGGCGGATAAAACTGTTCGCCAGCCGGATGGTATTCGGACTGCTTTCCTCCAATTCGCAAAAATCAAGTATCGCATTTTCGCCGGCAAAAATTTCAACAATTTGGGTATTTGCCGTCATCGGATTTTCTTCGTAAGCATGGTCGCAAACCAATAATCCGGCTTGAGCGCCGGATTCGAGGATAAAAAGCAAACGCCTGTTAATCAGCGAATGATTATTCCCGGCCGAAATGTTTGTCAGTTGAATGGTTTTTTCGATAACCACATTTTCGGGGATATACAGGACATACCCGTCCTGCACGAATGTTGTGTTAAAAGCGGATAATCCGTCATTTTTCGCACCTGCCGTTTGATTGTAATACTTCAAAAACAGGGAAGGATACTGTTCTGCAAAAGCGTTCAGGCTACCCGAAAAAACCCCCGGCGGAAAATCTTCCGGCGCTTCGTAATCAACAAAATGCCCGTTGACAATGAAATGTTTATGCGAGTTCAGGTTGGGAACATCGCAATGAAAAACCCTGTGCGGATTGATGTTTATACCCGAACGGTTCAGGTAAAAACCGAAATCTTCCGTCAGCAAACCGGCCATATCCACTTTCCGGCAGGCAGGAAAACCGGCCTGCCGGAAAGTTTCAAAAGCCCTTTCACGAAAGGAATTCAGCAGGGGCGCACAACCTTCGTCAATCTGTTCCCTGTAAGCATTAAAAAAATCAATATACTGTCCCATAGCCACTTCACCGTTCACTGTTCACCCCTTCACCCTTCAACCAGTCATACCCTTTTTGCTCCAGTTCCAGAGCCAATTCCGGCCCCGCCGTCCGGATAATCCGCCCGTTGTACAAAACATGCACCATATCCGGGCGGATATAATCCAGCAACCGCTGGTAATGCGTGATGACAATCGTTGCATTTTCAGGCCGTTTCAGTTGATTGACGCCATGGGCTACAATCCGCAAGGCGTCAATATCCAGGCCGCTGTCGGTTTCGTCGAGAATGGCTAACTTCGGCTCAAGCATCGCCATCTGGAAAATCTCATTACGCTTTTTCTCGCCCCCCGAAAAACCTTCATTGACGGAACGGTTTACCAGACTTTTATCCAGTTCGACAATCGCCTGTTTTTCGCGCATCAGTTTCAGGAAATCGCCTGCCGGCAAAGGGTTTTGCCCTTTATACTTCCGATGCTCATTGACGGCTGTCCGCATAAAATTCACCATGCTGACTCCGGGAATTTCCACCGGATACTGGAAACTCAGGAAAATACCCGCACAAGACCGTTCTTCGGGTGGCATTTCCAGCAAATTCCTGCCTTCAAAAATAATTTCGCCGCCGGTTACTTCAAAGGCCGGATTGCCGACCAATACCGCCGATAAAGTGCTTTTGCCCGAACCGTTAGGCCCCATAACGGCATGGACTTCACCGGCTTTTACCTGCAAATCCAGACCTTTTATTATTTCTTTCCCGCCGACGGAAGCGCGCAGGTTCTTTATTATTAACATTATTTTTTTGATGTTTTCGGGCGGCAAAGTTAATAAAAAATCTGTATTGCGCTTCTACGCTTTTGTTTTTTCAAAAGAAAACGTGCGGCAACCTGCCGCGGAAATTCCCTCTGCCGGTGCGGGACTGCGCCTCGCGCCGGCGGGGTAACGCTTTATATTGGGAAAATAATGCGTTATATTTTTAAAATAACCCGGAATACCCGGAATATAACGCGTTATATTTGAAACATTTATCCTTCCCCCGATGATCAGTGGCACACACGGGTGCGCCCCCCTGCGTAATTTGTAATTCGTAATTCAATTTCCATTGCCATTTTAAAATATTTACGTGATATATTGTTGTTGTGTTAAAAATTATTTATACCTTTGCACACTTTTTTTAATCTCATAATATAAATTATTTAAAAACAAGCAAATGAAAAAGAATTTATTAATTTGTTCGATTATTTTCAGTTTTTTTATTTTGTCCTTTTCGTCATGCATTAATTCGGATTTCGATTTAGGCGACGACAAACTGGACACTACTGTGGATGTAGGCGACAGTATCAGTGTACCTGTCGGCGATATTCAAAGAATAAACGTTTACGACGAACTTAAAAAAGTGTATCATGACTCTTTAGGGGTTAGGCCGAACGGTGTTCTTTATGTCAAATATGACGGAACATTCAATATTGAATTTCCGGATTTTAAATTGCTGGAAATAGATGTAAATCCTCCTGATGAGGAAGTTAACTTGCGCGGTCCAGATGGTAATACACCCCCCAGTGGCGTAGAACTGCCTATATCGTCATTTGTAAGCGCTGATGAGATAATAAGCGGAGAGGTAGATGTTATAGAGGCGCCTCGCTTGGGTGATGGCAACATTACACTTGCCCCGGAAAAAATCGAATTCACTTCCCTTACTCTGGAGGCAGGGTTTACATTTTCGGGGCTTGATTTTTTTCCGGAAGATAACAATGCAATAGTCGAAGTAATTTTAGTAATTCCGAAAAAATATGATGTTGAAGGAGTGGGAGAATACAGAGAAATAAAAAAGGAGTTTCCCTTTAATCAAATCAAAGACGGCAGCCCCCAGTCTTTAGGAGAATTGAAAGTAAAATCCTATATGTTCGGCGGTAATGAAAAATTATGTTATCGTGTTTATTTAAAGAAAGGAAACGCTACTTCTTTTTCTCTTGACGGCTTGCCC
>JAITCT010000343.1 GCA_031282925.1 Dysgonamonadaceae bacterium
ATATTATACTTATTTTTGTGCGAGTCTATTGACGGGTATTCATATCCATTTCTTTACTTTTGTAAATACAAAGACAAGTCAATAAACCCTTTTATTTTAGCGTTGCAACAACGTTACTGTAAATTGAAAAAATTTTCATGGACTTTTTCAGTACATATACCGGTCAAATTGCCGACTTGTGCCGCAAATACAATATCAGGAAATTGTTTGCTTGCGGTTTGATACTTATTGATAAATTTAATGAACAAAGCGATATTGATTTGATTGTGGATTTTGATAAAAACGCGGTAAAAGACTATTTTAATAACTATTTTGACTTCAAATATTCGCTCGAAGATGTTTTTGGAAGAGAAGTTGATTTATTGGAAGACCAACCCGTTAGAAATTCTTACCTCAAAAAATACCGAAAACACTAAACCTTTGATATATGGATAACCGTATAAAGAAATATCCGGAAGATATTTTGCTTGCTATTTGCGAAATAGATATTTTCTTTGAAACACCGCCAAAGCAGTATGAAGCGTTTTGTAATAATCTGTTGTTGAGGCGTGCGGTTGCAAGGAATATAGAAATTATCGGCGAGACGACGAACAGAATACTCAAAAACGACAACACCGTTTCAATTACAAATGCGCGAAAAATTGTAGATACCCGGAACAAGGAAGTGAAATACGGCTTTATGAATAACCTGCTTCCCATTTTCATGCCCAACAGTGAGTAATAACATAAAATTTCATGTAGATTTGCGACGATGAAGCGATTTATTTTATATTTTATATGTGCTGCCGGATTGGTTTTCAACCTTTCCGCACAGCCGAAGCGAGAAATACGGGGCGTTTGGATAACCGTTAATTACGCCCTGGACTGGCCGAATCATCCTTTGCGCAGCAAAGCGGATATCGAACGCCAGAAAGAAGATTTCGACCGGATGCTTGATAAATTGAAGGATGCCGGAATCAATATGGTTTTTATGCAAACCCGGCTTCGGGGCGAAGTGATTTATCCGTCTAAAATAGAGCCTGCGAATAGATATTTCAATCAAAAATCTTCCTCCGTTCAATACGATCCGCTGGCTTATGCTGTCGACGCTTGCCGGCAACGCGGAATGGAATGTCATGCATGGATGGTGGTTTATCCGGTGGGAAGCGGAAAGAAAAGAGCAACCGTTCCCGGCAGGTATAAAGATATGGCAAAATCTTTCCGTGGCACCCTGTATCTTGACCCCGGAAATCCGAAAACAATTGATTATTTGGTGAGTTTGGTAAAGGAAGTCGTTTCCGGATATGATATTGACGGCATTCATTTCGATTATGTCCGCTATCCCGACAGTTCCGGTAAATTTCCGGACGGAGATACTTACAGGCGATATAGCGGCGGGGAAGATAAGGCCGACTGGCGGCGGGGAAATATCAACCGTTTTGTTTATGCGGTTTATGATACGGTGAAATCTTTGAAACCCTGGGTGCAAGTCAGCAGTTCGGTAATAGGGATGTATGATACAATTCCCGATGTTAAAAACAGGCACTGGACGGCATTGCACAGTGTGTATCAGGACCCTGCCGACTGGATACGGAAAGGGAAACACGATTTTATCGTTCCGATGATGTACTATGCCGATAATTTGTTCTTCCCGTTTGTGGACGACTGGATTGCGCGGTGCAACGGGCGGCCGGTCGTTCCCGGACTTGGACTTTATCAAATGGACGCCGGGGAATTTGGTTGGGAATCAAACGTTTTGCTCGAACAAATCCGGTATTCCCGCGATCGCCCGACACAGGGGAATGTCTTTTTCCGCGCGCGTTATTTACTGGAAAACAAAAAAGGAATTTGTGATGAAATTTCTTCCCGTTTTTATTCTACACCTGCCATTTTACCTGCGCTTACCTGGCTGAGCCGTTCGCTTCCCGAAGCTCCCGGACAGATTTACGCCAGCAGCAAAAACCGCGATTCTTTATCGCTTGAATGGAACAAAGTTACGGATGCCGATACTCCGGATAAAACCATTTTCTATAATGTGTACCGTTCCGGGACTTTTCCCGTCGACACCAATGACCCGCAAAATTTAATCGCTGCCCGTTTAGTGAATAATTCCTGTGAAATTCCAATCGATAACCGTACTGAATCGGGATATTATTACGTCGTTACTTCCTACGACCGCTATCACAACGAGAGCGAGGCTTCCGCTCCGGTTTATTTCGGGACAGGAGCGTTAATGATAAACAGTAACACGTGCAATACGCCTGTTCCGGGAGATGAATCGCTTGTTCCTTAGTGCAAACGGCCTCAAAAGCAAATTTCAAAAAACAATGACAAGCAACATAAAGGGTGAATTAACCGATTTCGTACCGCCGAAAGTGATGGGCATTTTGAATATTACGCCCGATTCTTTTTATGAAGGCAGCCGCAAACAAACGGAAAAAGAAATTGCCGAACGGGTTGTTCAAATCGTTGAAGAAGGCGCCGGCATTATTGACGTCGGGGGATATTCTTCCCGGCCGTCGGCGGCTTACGTGGATGAAATCGAAGAAATGAAACGGCTGACATACGGGTTGGAGGTATTGTTCCGCGAAGCGCCCGACGCAGTTGTTTCGGTCGACACGTTTCGTTCGGAAACAGCCCGCCGCTGCGTGGAAAACTTCGGCGTTGCGATTATCAACGACATTTCGGCCGGCGCTTTGGACGGACACATGTTTGAAACCGTTGCCCGCCTGCAAGTTCCATACATTGCGATGCATATGCAGGGAAGTCCGCAAACCATGATGGAACACACGGACTATGCGGATTTGATGCGGGAAATCCTCATGTATTTTGCCGAAAAAGTAAACCTGTTGCATCAGGCGGGAGTCAATGACGTTTGGATTGACCCAGGCTTCGGATTCAGCAAAACAACCGCGCAAAATTACAGGATTTTGGACAGGCTGGAAGAATTTCATATCTTTGGACTCCCGCTTTTGGCCGGTTTTTCGAGGAAAACGATGATACGGGAAGTCCTTGCAACCTCTGCGGCCGAAAGCCTGAACGGGACAACCGGCCTGAATATGTTTGCCCTGACGAAAGGAGCGCATATCCTGCGGGTTCACGACGTGAAAGAAGCCGTGCAAACGGTTCGACTGTATCAACAGATAAAAAATGCAAACCAATGATTGAATTTCTATCGAAAATTCCGATAAAGGATATTATCGACCTTGTACTGGTCGTCTTTTTTCTCTATGAGACCTACCTTTTGATGAGGAAAACCGGAACGCGGGCTATCTTTCTGGGCGTTTTGGCGTTTATCGCCATTTGGGTTATTGTTTCCCAAGTATTTCAGTTGCGGATGATGGGCGCTATTCTGGACAGGTTTATCAGCGTCGGTTTTATTTTGCTGGTGATTGTTTTCCAAAAAGAAATCCGCGAATTTTTGCAGGCTTTGGGTTCTAACAAAGGCATCCGGGTTATAGCCGCTTTATTTGACGCGAAAAAAAACAATACCGGCGAAGACCTCAAAGCCATTATGCCGGTTGTTATGGCGGTAATGGATCTGTCGAAACGGAAAGAAGGCGCTTTAATTGCCGTGGAACAAACCGTTCCGCTGGATACTTGCGTTGAAACGGGCGAAACGCTGAATGCCGACATCAGCGCCCGGTTGATTGAAAATATTTTCTTCAAAAACAGTCCTTTACATGACGGGGCTATGATTATTTCGGGGAAAAAAATCAAAGCTGCCGGTTGTATATTGCCGGTTTCGCAAGACCTGACGATTCCCAAATATTTGGGCTTGCGGCATCGTGCCGCTTTGGGACTGTCGCAGGAAACGGACGCTAAGATCATTATTGTTTCCGAGGAAACGGGGAAAATTTCCATGGCGTATCATGGGGAATTGACTTTGGGAATTAGCGCGGAACGGCTGCAGCAGGAATTAGCAGCGATATTTCGACAGTAAATATCAACAAAGCAGCCGATATATATTCTATTCGCGAAGCGCCCCCTTCCCCTGCCGCAAAATCTCAATTTCATCTCCCGTGCAATCGACGATTGTCGAAGGCGCCAGGCCGCCGTAGCCGCCATCAACAACCAAATTGACCGTGTTTCCGTATTCTTCGTGAATCAGTTCGGGATAGGTGCAATATTCCATGATATCGTCTTTTTCGCGCACGGAAGTGGTCAGAATGGGATTGCCTAACTCGCTTACTAATTTCAAGGTAATCACATTGTCGGGTACGCGGATGCCGACTTCTTTCCGGTTTTTATAAATTTTGGGCAGGCTGGTTGTCGCGTTGAGAATGAAGGTGAAAGGGCCGGGCAGGTTGCGTTTCATCAGTTTGAATATCGTGTTATTGACTTTGGCATATTCGCTGATGTTGCTCAGGTCGGGACAGATAATCGAAAGGTTACTTTTCTGCGGGTTGATTCCTTTGATTTTACAGATTTTTTCCACCGCCCTCACATTCAGGGCGTCGCAACCCATGGCATAAACCGTATCGGTGGGATAAATGATTATCCCGCCGTCCCGGAGGATATTAACCACTTTGGTAACATCCTTTATGTTTGTGTTTCCCGCGTATAAACGTAACAGCATAATTATTTAAGCCACTGGTCAAACCATCGGAAAAATTCCCGTTGAAAAAGAATGCCGTTCTGCGGCTGTAAAACCCAATGATTTTCGTTCGGGAAAACCAGCATCCGCGAAGGGATTCCGCGTAACTGCGCCGCATTAAAAGCCATCATGCCCTGCGAGGCCAGAATCCGGTAGTCCAATTCGCCGCAACTGACGGCTATCGGCGTATCCCATTTGTCAACAAACCGGTGAGGCGAATTAGCATAACTGTTTTGTGCCGTTTGATTGGATTTGTCCCAGAACGGGCCGCCCAAATCCCAATTGGGAAACCATATTTCTTCGGTTTCCAGATATTTAGCTTCCAGGTTGAAGATTCCCGCGTGCGCCCAAAAAGCCTTGAAGCGTTTATTGTGATGCCCTGCCAGCCAGTAAACTGAAAAACCGCCGTAACTTGCGCCCGTGCAGCCGAGATGTGCCGCATCGACGTAAGGTTCTTTGGCCAAAGCGTCTATGGCAGAAAGATAATCCTTCATGTTTTGTCCCCCGTAATCGCCGCTGATTTGTTCGCACCAGGCTTGCCCGAATCCGGGTACACCCCTCCGGTTGGGCGCAACAATGATATAATCGTGAGCAGCCATGATTTGAAAATTCCACCGGAGCGACCAGAACTGGCTCACCGTACTTTGAGGCCCTCCTTCACAGAATAAAAGCGCCGGATATTTTTTGTTCGGGTCAAAATCGGGCGGATAAATCACCCAGGTCAGCATGTCTTTGTTGTCGGTGGTTTTTATCCAGCGGGGTTCTACTTTTCCCATCGTGATTTGCGAGAGGATATCTGTATTTTCCTGAGAGATGTTCAAGCCCCCCTGCCCCCCGAAGAGGGGTTCTGCCGCAACAAGGTTATCAATCTCACCGCCCAACTCCCCCCTTTGGGGGGCAGGGGAGGCTTGAGCGAGGGAAATAACATAAACTTCATTCGGCGCAGACATGGATTGGCGCAGGCCGACTAAATATCCCTTTGTGTATGCGATTGAAACATAATCATACTGTCCTTGCGTAATTTGTTGAATCGTCTTGCCTGCGTTCGGAACATTGACGCTGAAAAACTGGGGAGTCCCCTGCACGTTGGAAAGCATATAAATCACGGACGAAGCGTCGTTCCAACAAAAATCATCGGTGTTGTAATCAAAATGTTCGGTCAGGTAATATTTCCCGCCAGTAGCCAAATCCATTACAAAAAGGCGATTTTTGTCCGCTTCGTAACCGTCGCGTTCCATACTTTGCCAGGCTAAGTATTTCCCGTCGGGCGAAAATTTGGGATTGATGTCGTAACCCGTCATGCCTTCGGTCATGTTGGTTGTTTTTTTTGTTTCCGTATGATAGAAATAAATATCGGAGTTGGTGGAGACAGCATATTCTTTTCCCGTTTTCTTGCGGGAAGCGTAGGCGATAATCTTGCTGTCGGGCGACCAGTCCAATTGTTCGACGCCGCCGAAAGGTTTCATCGGCGCTTCAAAAGGCTCGCCTTCCATAATATCGACAATATTGGACAGGTTTTCCCCGTCGTAATCGGCCGTAAAAGGATGCGGAACGGTTTCTACCCACTCGTCCCAGTGTTTGTACATCAGGTCGTCAATAATCCTTCCTGTGGCTTTGTC
>JAITCT010000031.1 GCA_031282925.1 Dysgonamonadaceae bacterium
AAATGGCAACCGTCCGCGAAGGCGTGATGAAAAAAGAGATTATAGACGCTAACTATCAGGGAGAAACCATTTCGCACAATCCTTCCGAATACGTTTCGGACGAAGATTTTGTTGTCAGCGTCATTGAGCAGCACATTGAATTGTCAAAAATCAATATCAAATCCGCGCCAATCATCGTATCGGGCGGATACGGACTGGGTTCCAAAGAAAACTTTGCCCTGCTTCATCAGTTAGCGGCAACCATCGGTGCGGAAGTCGGCGCTTCGCGTGCCGCTGTGGACGCCGGTTTTGCAGAACATGAACGCCAGATAGGACAGACCGGCGTTACCGTTCGTCCCAAACTGTACATTGCATGTGGTATTTCCGGACAAATCCAGCACGTTGCAGGAATGCAGGACTCTGCTATCATCCTCTCTGTCAACAATGACGCAAATGCACCAATCAACGCAATTGCCGATTATGTAATTGTTGGAGATGTGGAAACCGTTATCCCAAAGATGATTAAGTATTATAAAAAGAACAGTAAATGACTTTTATCGGTAAATTTACCGATAAAACCGAAATATCGGTAAATTTACCGATATTTGCAGTATGAATAACGCAACCATATCGGCGGATATCGTTTCTTCTACGTCTTTGAATGTGAAGCAGCGATTGGTTTTGGAGAAAAAGTTCATTCAATTATTAATGATATTGAAACAAACTTTTGGTTCCGAAATGTTCTTCGGACGCTTGATTAAAGGAGATTATATCGAATGTGTCTTGAAAGATCCGAAGTTGGCTCTACGAGCGGCTTTGCTCATCAAATCGCACGTTAAATCCCTCAATATACAGCCCGATAAAAAAGCGGGGCAAAATCTGGACGAATTTAAGGAATACGGCGTTCGTATTGCAATTGGTGTAGGCGAGTTGTCTATTTTTAATAGAAAAAAGGGAATCATCGACGGTGAAGCGATTTATCTTTCCGGACGAGCTATCAATGAAATGACTGCTTCGGACAAAAAGAACAAGACGACATTGGTTTTCAAAAGCAGTAATAACGATTGGAACGATGTTTTCACGCCTATTTTCCAACTTTTGGACGTGTTATTTGCCAAATACAAACGGGCGCAAAGCGAAGTTGTTTTTTACAAACTGCTCAATAAACCTGAAAAAGAAATAACGATGATATTGACAAAAAGCCAATCAACCATTAATCAACATTCAACTTCTACCGGATGGTATGCCGTTGAAAGCGCTGTAAATTATTTTGAAAAGACGATCAATTGAACATGTTCGGAAATTTATTCATATCGCAATGTATCGCTCATTTTTTGGCTGATTTTACTTTTCAGCCTCAAAGATGGTGCGAGAAGAAAAATACCCGTCCGGTTACAATCGTTCATTTTTACCATGCACTTGTTGTTTTCGGTTTATCAACTTTATTCTTTTTGATACCGACTCGTGGAGAAAAATTCCTTCCTATACTGTTATTTGCCTCTATTATTGCAACCACTCATTTTGTAATAGACGTAATTAAAAGTTATTTGTTTGTAAAAAAAACAGGACTGAATTTTTTATTTATCACAGATCAAGTAATACATATACTCATTATTAGTTTGATAACTTTTTCTTTCTATAAGGGTTCATTCTTATTTCCTTGTGAATCTGTCGGATATTATAATTTGCCGGAAAGCGCTCATCAGGCTTTTTCGGTTAAAAAATTATTTATTTTATTATCGCTTTATCTGTGTACAAACCCGGCTAATGTTTTCATTAACAATATTATGGGAATATATAATATTACGACGCCGAACACAAAACGAAATAATGACTTGCCGAATGCAGGAAAACTGATCGGCATTATAGAACGAACATTATCCTTTATTTTGATTACATTCGATCATTTTTCGATTGTAGGTTTCATTATTGCCGCCAAATCAATTTTGCGTTTCAGGGATACCGATACGGCAAAAACAGAATATTTATTAATCGGTTCTTTGCTTAGCTTTGGAATAGCAATTTTACTTGGTATCATTTATCATAACATAAACGAAATAATTTTTTCAATATTTAAAATATGGCTAATTTTTATTTAGACAATCCGTCATTAAAACATCATTTGCACCATCCGCTGATGAAACGCATTGTTGAATTAAGAGAACGGAATTACGCGGATGCGGAAAAATACGATTACGCACCTTTCAATTATGAAGATGCGATAGACAGTTACGAAAAAGTAATGGAAATTGCCGGCGAAATAACAGGCGACGTGATAGCCCCGAATGCGGAAGCCGTTGACGCCCACGGCCCCACCTTGTCCGGTAATCGCGTACAATACGATCCGAATACGGTTGAGAATCTGAATGCGACCATACAGGGTGGATTAATGGGACTTACCATGCCCCGCCGCTACAATGGCCTGAATTTCCCGATGGTAACCTTCATCATGGCTTCCGACATGGCAGCCCGCGCCGATGCGGGATTTGCCACGCTTTGGGCTTTACAGGACTGCGCGGAAACTTTGTACGAATTTGGCGATGAAGCGCAGCGTCAGGCATTTCTTCCGCGCGCGTGCGCTGGTGAAACCATGTCTATGGACTTGACCGAACCGGACGCCGGCTCCGATTTGCAAGCGGTAATGCTGAAGGCAACTTTCGACGAAGCCGGTGATTGCTGGCGGTTAAATGGAGTGAAACGCTTTATTTCCAACGGCGATGCGGATATTCACCTGGTTTTGGCACGTTCGGAAGAAGGCACGAAAGACGGTCGCGGATTGTCAATGTTCATCTACGACAAACGGGATGGTGGCGTAAATGTTCGCCGGATTGAAAACAAAATGGGAATCAAAGGGTCTCCGACTTGCGAATTGACGTATAAAAACGCTAAAGCCCAGCTTTGCGGCAGCCGCAGATTGGGATTAATCAAATACGTGATGTCGCTGATGAACGGCGCCCGCCTGGGTATCATGGCGCAGGCAACCGGTATTTCGGAAGCGACTTACCGTGAAGCCGTCGCCTACGCCAAAGACCGCAAACAGTTCGGGAAAGCCATCATCGAATTTCCGGCTGTTTACGAAATGATTGCCATCATCAAAGCCAAATTGGACGCTTCCCGCGGGATTCTTTACGAAACTTCGCGTTTTGTAGATATGTATAAAACATTGGAAGACATTGAAAAAGAACGCAAATTAGACGCCGGAGAAAAGGAAGAACTGAAAAAGTACAAGAAGCTGGCCGACGCATTCACCCCGCTGGGCAAAGCCATGAACACGGAATATGCCAACCAGAATGCTTACGACTGTGTCCAGATTCACGGCGGTTCGGGTTTCATGAAGGACTATCCTTGCGAACGTTATTACCGAGACGCCCGTATCACCAATATTTACGAAGGGACAACCCAAATGCAGGTCATAGCCGCCATTCGTCACGTCCTGACAGGCACTTATTTTTCTCAAATGAAAGCCTATCAGGAAGAAATAAGCAATCCCGGACTGGCCGGTTTAAAAGCGCGTCTGGCAAAACTGGTTGATATTTACGAACAGTTGGTATCGAAAGTTGCCGATACGAAAGCCAACGAATACATTGATTTTCAAGCACGCCGGTTGGTAGATTGCACCGGATATATCGTTTTGAGTTATCTTTTGTTGTTGGATACCCAACGAAACCCGGAAACATTCGGGGATTCTGCGGAAGTGTATGTCGCTTATGCCGAAGCGGAAGTGAAAAGGATTAATGATTTCATTTCCGGATTTGATATGGATCATTTGAAATATTACAGGCAATAAAGATCCACTTCATTCGGAAAAGTTATGAACTTCCGGAGAAAAGCAGTATTTTTGCGTGATTTTTTTAGTTCGGCGTAACTTTTGTATATTATCTTATGCGGTTAAATGGAAAAATATTCATTGCGGGACACAATGGCTTAGTAGGTTCCGCAATATTAAAAAACTTAAAGTCAAAAGATTATAACAATTTTGTTTTAAGAAGCCATCTTGAATTGGATTTGTGCAATCAGCCGGCAGTCTTTGACTTTTTTGAAAAAGAAAAGCCCGATTATGTTATTCTTGCGGCGGCAAAAGTAGGAGGAATTGTAGCAAACAATACCTATCGCGGACAGTTTATTTACGAGAATTTACAGATTCAAAACAACGTAATTCATGCTTCCCGGTTAAACGACGTGAAAAAATTGTTGTTTTTAGGTTCGACATGCATCTATCCCCGCGAGGCGCCTCAGCCGATGGGGGAAAACTGTTTATTGTCTTCGCCTCTGGAATACACAAATGAACCTTATGCGATTGCCAAAATTGCCGGAATCAAACTTTGCGAAAGCTACAATCTTCAGTACGGTACGAATTATATTGCCGTTATGCCTACAAATTTGTACGGTCCGAATGACAATTTCGATTTGGAAAAATCGCATGTCTTGCCCGCGCTTTTGCGTAAAGTCCACTTGGCTAAAAGCCTGATGAATGGCGATTGGAACGCCGTTCGGAGAGATTTGAACCGATTGCCCGTCGAAGGTCTTGACGGAAATGCCGGAGAAAACGCAATAGCAGCTAAATTGGAAAGATACGGCGTGAAAAAAGACAGCGTGGAAATCTGGGGTAGCGGAAAGCCTTTGCGCGAGTTTCTATGGAGCGAAGAAATGGCCGATGCGTGCGTGTTCATTATGGAAAACATTGACTTCAAAGATTTGAAACCCCAGGGAAAAGAAATCAGGAATACGCATATTAATATCGGAACGGGGAAAGAAATTTCCATTCGCGACTTGGCGGATTTAATCGCAAAAACAATCGGCTATCAGGGTAAATTCGTTTTCAATGCCGATAAGCCTGACGGTACGATGCGCAAATTGACCGACCCTGCCAAATTGCACCGGTTGGGTTGGAAACATAAAATCGACGTTGAAGAAGGTGTGAAGAAATTATATGCGTGGTATTTGGATAATTGATAATGATTTTACGTAATTAATAATAAGGTATGGGAAAAGTTGCATTACTTACGGGAGTTACCGGGCAGGATGGGGCCTATTTGGCTGAGTTTCTGATAAAAAAAGGATAT
>JAITCT010000217.1 GCA_031282925.1 Dysgonamonadaceae bacterium
TGTTCCCCTCTGCTATCAAAAGATACTGCTTTTTCACAAAATCTTCAACAATACCGGCAATATTTTCAATGCCCAAAACAGAAGAATTGAAACACATATCGTATGAAATTGCCGCCCCCCAGGTTTTGTTACTGAAATAGTTATAATAGGAAGCGCGTTTCTTGTCGGTCTGTTCGATTCGCATTCCGGCTTCTTTTTCCGAAATCCGGCAATCCCTGCAAATCCTTTGGATACGGTCGGACCTGTCGGCGCAGATGAAAATTTTCAGGCAATGCCTGTAATTCCTTAAAATGTAATCGGCGCACCGTCCCACGAAAATACAGGATTCTTTTTCCGCCAAATTCCGAATCACATCGCTTTGGATTTTGAAAAGGGTTTCGTTGCTTAAATAATTGATTGCCGTATGACCCATAAACCCAGAACGGAAGCTGATATAATTGCCTAAAATCGAAACGCTGTTTTTCTCGTCGGCTTTCTCGAAAAATTCCCTGCCTAAGCCGCTTTTCATCGAAGCCATTTGGATTAGCTCTTTGTCATAGCAGGGGATACCTAATTTGCGCGACAGCAGTTCGCCGGTTAATTTTCCCCCGCTGCCCAGTTGCCGGCCGATTGTGATTACATATTTTTCCATGGATTATTGTTTCTTTTTTAATTCAATCATTAATAATACCGCCGCCAATATCACCGAAAAGAAATCGGAAACGGTCATACTTGCCCAAACGCCCGTTACTTCCCAATAACCGGGGAAAATAAGCAAAAAGGGAATGAGCAGAAACACCTGGCGCACCATTGACAGGATAATGGACTGGTTCGGTTTGCCGATGCTCTGGAAAAAGGCGGAACTCACCATTTGGAATCCGACCAGGGGATAAAGGGCAAATACCCAGCGTAATCCTGGAACAGCTATCTCGATTAACCGTTCCTCCGCAGTGAAAATAGAAGCCACCTGATGCGGGAACAATTCCACGATAGTAAAACCGATGACCATAATAATTGTTGCAAACAAAATGGTCTTTTTCAAAACGGCGGTGACCCTCGGATATAATTTAGCCCCGTAATTGTAACCGGCTATCGGCTGCATCCCTTGATTCAAGCCGATGACAATCATCACGAAAAGGAAGGCAATCCGGTTTACAATCCCGTAAGCGCCCACTGCCAAATCCCCGCCGTAGCGGAGCAATTTCTGGTTGATAAGCATGACTATCAAACAGGCCGCGGCATTCATCAGGAAAGGCGCTAAACCGATTGACAGAGAATCGACTACAATATTTTTCCGAAGCCGGTAAATCCCTTTTTTCAGGTGGATAAAATAATTTTTATCGTTGAACAGATGAATTTGCCAGGCCAGCACAATGATCTGTGAAATGACCGTAGCGCAAGCCGAACCGCGTATTCCCCATTTGAAACCGAAAATAAACAACGGATTCAGCGCCAAGTTAATCAGTACCGTATAGACAGTTGCCGCCATCGCCCGCTTCGGACTGCCTGACGAACGGAGCAGGGCATTCAATCCGAAATACATGTGCGTAACCACATTGCCCGACAGGATGATTGTCATAAACTCTCCGGCATAGCCAAGCATTTCGTGTTGAGCGCCGAAGAAAATCAAAACCGGCTCTAAAAAAAGCAATGTAACGATGGAAAACGAAATTCCCATAATCAAATTCAGCACAAATACATTTCCCAGGATAGTATTAGCCGTTTCGTAATCCTTTTGTCCCATGCGGATAGACAAAAGCGTAGAAGCGCCGACGCCTACCAGCGAACCGAACGCCGCTGCCAGATTCATCAACGGAAAAGTAATTGCCAGTCCGCCCAAAGCCAGCGGCCCGACGCCATGGCCGATAAATATACTGTCGGTTATATTATATAAGGAAGAAGCCGTCATGGCAATAATAGCGGGAACGGCATACCGGGCAAGTAATTTACCGATGTTCTCGGTTCCCAAACCTGTGGGGGCATTTTCATTTGTCATCAAACCTTTTTTCTTTTTCGGCTTTCGCTCAGTTAGTGTTTATAAATTGTACCGTTTATTTTTTGACAATGTCTTAGTTACGGATTATTTATTTTTCCGGTGCAAAAGTAAGCATTATTTTGTTTTCGCATCATACGAAAAATGAAATTTTCCATCCATTGAAAATATGCAGCTTCCGGGGTAATTGTCGATTGCCATCATAACGCCTGAAAAAGAATTAACCGAAGAACAGGTTAATTCTTTTTTTGAGGCGCTGTTTTTTCAGGCATATACGTTGATGAACTTTGAGGCTTCTGCCAGTTGTGTTGTTGGGAAGCCCCCGCGCTTGAACATGGAACCGGCATCTCGCAGGGATGCAACATTATTTCCGCAAGCACAATACCATAGTCCGCGTATCTGAATACCAATAACCACCAATGAAGCGCAACGATTGGGGGTGATCCGAACGGTCCGCACAACTGACGTCATGCAGGGTGCTGTGGGGAATCAATCACTTCTACCGGGCTTTAATCCTCGACGGGATTAATTGCAATAAAAAATAAAGCAACACCTCAAAAAAGAATTAACCTCACCCTGTAAATTTTGATTATTTCAAAATATTCCCCTGACTTGAAAGCCGCCGTCATCGTTTTTATCGGCAAAAACTTGTTTGAGATTACTGAAATATAAATTTGGTTTTGTACCTTTGCCGCAGTTTAATTTGCACAACATTCATATGAAATTCGGTTGATGTAATAAATTTGCGAAATGATAGAAACAGAAAATATAAAAATAAGAAACCTGACCTATACGAATGAATTTAATGCGTTTTATTCGTTACCGGACGAGAAAATAAAAGATAAATTCGGCAATTATTTCTCAATATTGAGAACTGTTTATGTATTGAATAAAAAGATAGTTAAAAAACTGGTTACAACCGATAGATTATATGAATTACGTATATCGTCAGGATTTAATGAGTACCGTTTGGTTATATTTTCCGCTAATCATGACAATATAATAGAAGCTACGGAACTTGTTTTATTGAATGGGTTTCTGAAAAAGGATACGAAAGATTATGATAAACAGATAAAAATCTATTAATATATTAAAAAAATTGGAATTATGAGACAGTTAGATCCTGAAAAACTGGCAAAATTACACAAAGTAGATGATTTGCTTGACGCCCGTTATGGAAAAGAGGGCACACAATCAAGAAAGGACTTTGAAAATAAAGCGCTTGCATGGTATCATGACGAAATCTTACGGGATAAGGTTTCGTCCGACGTATTGTCATCTGTTGGGTAGCTTTGCACAACATTAAAATGACTTCATGAACTCCGAATAT
>JAITCT010000177.1 GCA_031282925.1 Dysgonamonadaceae bacterium
CGCAACCGGCACTGAGTATGATGATTCAAAAATTGGAAGAAGAGTTGAATGTGAAAATATTCGACCGTTCAAAGCATCCGGTGGAACCGACGGATATCGGTAAACGGGTTATTAATCAGGCGCGTATTTCTTTAACGTATTTCAAACAAATCAAAGATGTTGTTGAAAACGAACAAAATACCGTCAAAGGGGTTTTCAAATTGGGGATTATTCCAACGATTGCTCCGTATTTAGTTCCGGTGATTCTCGAAAAACAAAACAGTAAATACAAGGATATAGAACTGATACTGAAAGAAAATACAACTAATAACCTGATTAGCGAGATTCAAAAAGGAATCATGGACGGGGGCCTGATGGCCGGCCCGCTCAATTATCCCGAATTGATGGAATATCCGCTTTATTACGAAAAATTTTACGCTTACGTTTCGCCGCTTGACGAGAAATATCAGAAGAAAAAAATTAACCTGGACGAAATTGATATAAACGAAGTTTGGTTGCTGGAAAACGAACATTGCCTGAGAGGTCAGATTGAACGTTTGTGCCAAATGAAACGAGAAGCAGCCGGTGGAAATGTTTCCGTTAAATACGAATCGGGGAGCATTGATACGCTTATCCATATCGTCGATTACAACCACGGGATAACGATTATCCCGGAAATGCACGCCATGGGTTTATCCGAAGACAAACAGGAAAATCTGCGGGAATTTGAAAATGTAACGGCCGTCAGGGAAGTCAGTTTGATAATCAGCAAAGAATATGTCCGGAAAGCGATGTTGCAGATTATTTTGGAAATCATCAAAAGTTCCGTTCCGAAATCCATGCAAAATCCCGAATTAAAACAATACGCAGTAAATTTGTAAAAGATTATAAAGATGAATTTTGTAGAAGAATTGAGATGGCGAGGCATGATACACGATATGACGCCCGGTGTGGAAGAACAGCTTCGGAAAGAAATGACTTCGGCTTATTTGGGTATTGACCCGACTGCCGATTCGTTGCATATCGGTCATTTGGTGGGCGTTATGATGTTAAAACATTTTCAGCGGGCGGGGCATCGCCCGATTGCTTTGGTCGGCGGCGCTACCGGTATGATTGGCGACCCGTCGATGAAATCGCAGGAACGCCATTTATTGGATGAGGCTACCTTACGCAAAAATCAGGAAGCGATTAAAGCTCAGTTGGCCAAATTTCTTGATTTTGATTCGGATGCTCCGAACAAAGCGTTATTAGTGAATAATTACGACTGGACGAAAGATTATTCTTTCCTGCATTTTATCCGCGACGTAGGGAAATATCTTACAGTCAATTACATGATGTCGAAAGATTCGGTTAAAAAGCGTCTGAGCGCCGAATCAAGCGAAGGCATGTCGTTTACCGAATTTTCCTATCAACTGTTGCAAGGCTTTGATTTCCTGCATCTGTATGAAAATTACGGTTGCCGGTTGCAGATGGGCGGCTCCGACCAGTGGGGCAATATCACGACCGGAACGGAATTAATCCGCAAAAAAGCCGGCGGCGAAGCCTTTGCCCTCACCTGTCCGCTGATTACCAAAGCCGACGGCGGAAAGTTCGGGAAAACCGAATCGGGCAATGTGTGGTTAGACAAACGTTATACCAGTCCCTATAAATTCTACCAGTTCTGGTTGAACGTGAGCGACGCCGACGCTGAAAAATATATCAAGATTTTCACCGCATTAAATAAGGAAGAAATCGAAGAGTTGGCAGCCGAACAAAATGCCGCGCCACACCTTCGCCCGTTGCAGAAACGTTTGGCACAGGAAATTACGATCATGGTTCATTCACGGGAAGATTGCGAGGCAGCCGTAGAAGCATCGCAAATCCTTTTCGGCGGTTCTACTTCGGAAGTGTTGAGAAAACTGGATGAAGCCACTTTGTTGGATGTTTTTGCCGGAATTCCCCAATTTGAAATTTCCGGAAAAACTTTGGCCGAAGGTGTTAAAGCGGTTGATTTGTTTGTCGAATATGCGCCTGTTTTTCCGTCTAAAGGTGAAATGCGGAAATTGGTTCAAAGTGGAGGAATCAGTGTAAACAGGGAAAAACTGACTGCTCCCGATGCTGTCATCAATACTTCCAACCTGTTAGGCGGTAAATATTTACTGGTTCAAAAAGGGAAGAAAAACTACTTTCTGCTGGTTGCCAAATAAATTTTAAGATTCCTTGCCGGTTTGCGGCAAGCAGGCGCAGCGAAGACTCGCAATGACGCGGTGGGGATTATTCAAAATATTCTGTCCGGCAAACGGGTTGACAGGTAAATATACTTTAAACAAAACCCGCCGGCGTCTCATCTCAGTTCCTGCTGGCGTCTCATCCCAATTCCCGCTGGCGGGAACTCGCAGTTTCCGCTGGCGGGAACTCGCAGTTCCTGCCGGCGGGAATTCACAGTTCCCGCCGGCATCTCATTCCAGTTCCACAACGGTAATCCCCGCGCCCCCGAACTGCACATGCTCATCCCGAAAATGCTTTACGCCCAAGGCTGTTTGCAAATACTCGCGAATGATTTGCCGCAAAACGCCGGTACCTGTCCCGTGCAGGATGCGGACACGGCCGGCGTTGCATTGAATCGCGTCGTCAAGGTAATATATCACTGTTTGCAGCGCCTCGTCGCCCCGCATTCCGCGGACGTCAATTTCAAGTTTGAAATCCAGTTTCTTTTGCGACAGAGCGGAGGCGGTCGAAGGCATTAATACGGGAGGCGTGTAACCGGCGGTTGGCTTCGGCGCTGCTGTTTTTTCAATCTGTCCGGCTTTGACAATCGTCTTGATTGCGCCGAATGCCACTATAAAAAAATCATCTTTGGCAATCATCACCGTTCCGGCGGTATGCTGCCCTTTCATGCGAACCGTATCGCCAACGGCAAAAGCGGCGGCAGCCTTCTCTCTTTTCGCCTTTTCACTCTTTACCTTTTCACCCTTCACTTCTTCATTCTTCACCTTTTGCCTGAATGTTTCCAATTCTTTCCGGATTTCTTTCGTTTTCCCTTTCTCGGCTTGCGCTTCTTTGATTTCCCGGATTGTTTTTTCAATTCGGACGTTAGCCTCCGAAAGCAACTGTTCCGCATCGGTTTTTGCTTTTGCCAGCCATTCTTTTTTCTGCGATTCCAGTTTTTCCAAATCCGACCGGTAACGTTCCGACAATTCTTCCATGTTTTTTTCCTGCCGGCGAATTTGTTGGCGTTTCGATTCCCAATACCGTTTATCGCGGACAATGTCCTGCAAATATTTATCCATCCGGATGTAATCCTGCCCGACTTTTTCGGAAGCCTCGGCAATCACATCTTCCGAAAGTCCGATTTTGCGGGCAATCTCAATGGCAAACGAAGAGCCGGGCTGTCCGATGGAAAGTTGGAACAAGGGCTGCATCAGGTGGCGGTCGTACAGCATTGCGCCGTTTACGACGCCTTCATGGCTGTCGGCATATAGTTTTAAGTTATGGTAGTGCGTTGTAATAATGCCGAAACAGCCTTTTTCGTTGAAACGGTGCAGAAGCGCTTCGGCAATCGCGCCTCCGATATTCGGTTCGGTGCCTCCGCCAAATTCGTCAATTAAAATCAGGGATTCGGGGCCGGCCTGTTTCAGCATAAATTTCATGTTGAGCAAATGGGAACTGTAGGTCGACAGGTCGTTTTCGATAGACTGTTCATCGCCGATGTCAAGGAATATGTCTTTGAAAATACCTGTTTTGGAGCGTTCGTC
>JAITCT010000017.1 GCA_031282925.1 Dysgonamonadaceae bacterium
GAATATGGAATGTTTGCGCTACAAGCAAGCCGAATATATGGCTGCGGAAGCTACAAAGTTGTTGAATGAAAGGAAAAATGCCGCTATCTGCATTGCTCCAGAGTCCTTTGCTTCAGCGGAAGTAGTGAATAACCTCGTTGATACAGGGCATGAAATCTACGAAATGTCAGCCAGCCGTTTGCCTTCGGAACTGGAAAAGCCTGTCGCAGAAAATTATGCATCGGAAGCAGAGTATCTGGAAGCGGAAAAATCGTACAAAATAAGTTATGAACGCTACAATATCTATGCCGCCCAAATTGAAACAATGGTAGAGCAAGGCAGGGCGCAGTTCCTGGTAGATGTAAGCCGGCGGAAACCCGAACTGTGTTACCGTGTCATTCCCGAAACCGAAAAAAGGGAGCCGGAAGAAAAAGATACCGTCGAAAAACTTCGCACTCAAGACAAACGGAACCGGGAAATTGCAATCGAAAAAGGGGTGGAAGACGTCAAACGCCTTGTCCGTGAAAAAGTCGTTCCCGGTGTGGATTTTCAACCCTTGGAAGAAGAATTGCTTTACTACGTCATGCTTTCATTCACAAGGAAAGAAAATTTCACGAAGCTGGGCATTTCCAATCATTACTCGCTTTCAGATGAGGAAAAAGCCGGAATAATTCCTTCACTCACGACGGAACAGAAAAACGTCATCAAACGTGATTTTATCGTAAAGCATCTTTCCGATACCTCCGGCAACTGCAAGCAGTCACAACTGTTGCTTGAATTTGCAGCCTTGCATTTTCCCGATAAAGTCAGGGAAATCAAGGAACAGTACAATGAGGCATACCGGAAAAAGCATATCCGGATTGAAGAACGGATTCGCGAATTGCAGCCGTTTAACAGTGAAAAAGCAGAAGAAGCGGTCGTAGCCGGGGAAGAACAACCGGAAACTGTCGAAACACCCGACCCCGAAACCTTCGACGACCCGGATACGGCAGATATTCCACTCTATCCCGGCCTGCCCGAACACGCAAGTGTCGGCGAAATACCGGAAGAAAAGGAAGAAGCTTTTAACAAGGTAATAGAAACCTTGCTTGCCGAATCAGAAACCGTTGAAACACCCGACCCTGGAACTTTTGACGAACCGGATATGGCAGATATTCCCCTTTATCCCGGCTTGCCCGAACATGTAAGTATCGGCGAAATACCGGAAGAAGAGGAAGAAACCTTTGATACGGTATATGAAGAAATAGCCGCTTGATTGACTGTTTTATCCTGAAAATACCCCGCAACAGCTTCACAGTTGTTGCGGGGTATTTTTTTGTCGTTTTTTGCGCAGTGTAATATGATGACAAACGACGCCGTATTGTCCCCAGGCGACAGGCAGCCTTGCGTTATCCTTGTAAATTTGTCCGAAAAAACAATATTAATATGGAAATAATTGTCATCGAAAAACAGGCATTTGAGCGAATGAAGCAGTCGTTTGAAAATTTTACCTGTCAAGTAAAAAAACTCTGCGAAAGCAACCAAAGTAAGGGTGAATGGCTGAACAATGAGGAAGTTTGCAACCTATTGAATATTTCAAAACGAACATTACAGACCTACCGGGATACGGGAGCAATTCCTCATTCACAAATCGGACGGAAATGTTATTACAAAGTTTCCGATGTGGGACAGTTGATTAATCAATCACAAACAAAAATACAGGAATAACAAAATGGAAATAATAGACTGTAAAGCAGCGGAAGTAAGTACGTTTATTGCTTCATTGGACGAGATGCTTGCTAACATTCAATCTCTGGTCAAAAACCATAATTCGCCACTGAACGGCGAAAAATACCTGACAAACAGGGAAGTATGCCGGATGTTACAGGTTTCACCCCGGACACTGCAAAAATGGAGGAATGAGAAAATGATTCCCTTTTCCCGCCTCAAAGGGAAAATCCTTTACCGCGAATCGGATATTGTGGCATGGCTCTCTACAAGGGCTGTATAATAAAAATGGGGTTACAGGATATATCCGGCAACCCCATTTTATTAGTTAATTATTTGTCTTATTACCCCTTAATTTCCGGGTAATTGATATTTCCCTTCCATCCGTTTTTCAAGATTAGTCATATCCTCATTGAGTTTAGTCCTTGTTACCTTTGCATAAATCTGTGTAGTTTTAATCGAAAGATGTCCCATCATCTGGCTAAGCGATTCAACAGGAATACCGTTTGTTAAACAGACACTTGTCGCAAATGAGTGCCGGCTCATGTGGAAAGTAAGCGTTTTGTCAATCCCGGCGGCTTTCGCGATTTTCTTTAATTGAATGTTTAAATCTTCTTTTGTCTTCATCTTAAAAACATAGCCTTCTGTTCCCGAAAATTTGGTATTCCTGTATTTGTCAATAATTTGCAATGGAATATCCAACAATGGGATATAGGAGGCTGCTCCGGTTTTTTTGCGGTTAAGGACTATCCAGTTGCTATCGTCCTGTTGTTGGAAATGATTAAACTGCAAATTTTTCAAGTCTGAATACGAAAGTCCGGTAAAGGTCGAAAACAAAAACATATCACGAATAAACTTTGTAGAAGCCCGTTCCAAACCGGCTTTCATCAACTTTTCCAATTCTTCCCCCGACAAATACCGGCGTTTGTCGATTATTTTTTCATGCGTATAATCAAAAAACGGATCCTGACGCAGCAATCCCTTGTTAAAGGCACGTTTAACGGTTGTCCGGAATGGAGCCAAAAACGAATGGACAGACCTTGCCGCCAGCTTTAAATCCACTTTCAGATAATAGGCATAATCTTCAATTAGGGCAATATCTACTTTAGCAAACGGAATATCATCCACATTTAATTTGTCTTTCAGGAAATTTTTCAAATGCCTGTATCCTTTACAATACTGAATATAAGTGTTTCCTGAAATCCGTATGCCGATACTTTTCTTTTTTTCTTCCAAAAACTGGGAAAATTCCTGCATGACAGTATTTTGATTTGTCCCGATGCCGCGAAGGGCGTTTTTAAGACATTCGGCGCTTACAAAACCTTTATCTACCAATATATTACGGTAATGCTTTTCGACTTCGGCTTTATAGTTTTCAATCTGTTTGTTAATAACAGCATTTTCTTTTGATTTACCAACAGCCAGACCCGAATGAGCGTTCCAGTCGGAAGATAAAATATCCATCCCTGTACTGAAAGCCGTGTTTTCTCCATCCACGCTGATTCGCCCAACTATCGGGCATTTGCCGGACTTCTTTATTTTACTTGTGTTGATGTAAAACAGTAAACTGAAAGTGCTTCTCGTATTTTGCATATTCTGTTTATTTATTAATTGATTAAATTACAAAAGCATATTTATCTGCAATTCGGGCAGAGAGTAATTTCATATCGTTACCGATTTTATCCCGGTTAACGTGTGCATAACGTTGCGTAGTGGCAATATCCGTATGGCCGAGCATCCGACTGACACTCTCAATCGGAACGCCCTGTGAAAGACAAATCTGGGTAGCAAACGTATGCCGGCTCATGTGGAAGGTCAATGTTTTATTTATTCCGCAAAGTATGGCAATTTCTTTTAACAGCTTGTTGGTCTTTACCTGGCAAAACATATTGAATACCGGTTCCCCAAATGAAAAATTCCGGTATTTCTCAATGATTTGAACTGGAATATCCAATAATTTAACATTGAAGGGAATGCCCGTCTTTTGCCGGGACTTGGTAATCCACCAACTTCCGTCTTCTTCCGTAATAAGTTCTTTCCACGTGAGATTTTTCAAATCAATATAGGAAATACCTGTAAAACAGGAAAAAACAAACATATCCCGGACATAACACAAATCCGGGGATTCCATTTTTGTTGAAATCAAATTATCCAGTTCGCCGGCAGCAAGCGAACGTATCTGAAAATCAGGCCTTTCCAGCCTGTATCCGAAAAACGGCGGGCGGCTGATATAATTCCGGTGCAATGCAACCCTTGCCGCTGACAGCAATTGAATAATTACCCCATTTACAGAAGCTGGTTTCATTTTCTGTTCAATGCGTAGGTAAAAATCAAAACTTTCGATGAACGGTAAATCTAATTGGGAGAGTGGGATATCCCTGAGACTGTATTTCGCTTTCAAAAAGCGTTGAAGGTGCCTGTACGTACTGACGTATTTCCGGTAACTTGACTTTGCCCTGTCAATACCGACACGTGAATGAAATTCCTGCATGATTTCTTCAAACAGCACGAGCAAAGTTTTCTGCACAGAAGCAATACCCTGGAAGGCATTTTTGACTTCCGGGGCGGTAACCTTTCCGGTACGCTTGAGGATTTCGGAATAATGGGAATGAATGAGCAGATTAACTTTGTTAATCTCCCTGTTCAATTCGGTAGCCGCATGGCTTTTCCCGATTGCCCGCCCTGATTTGACATTCCACAACCGCTCCTCAACTTTCAGTTTAGAACCGAATTGAGCGACTGTTTTGCCGATAATGATTTTCCCAACAATCGGGTAAACCGTTTTTTCTCCGGCACTTGATTTTGTACGCTTGCGTTCTCTTTTCAGGTAGAACGACACCTTTAAATTTTCGTTCATGAACTCACATTTTTAAGTTTATAAAATTACTTGTTTTGTGAGTTGTTTGAACAATGTAAAATGATGACAGACAATGCAATATGATGACAAATAATGTCAGTGTTTTGCCTTGTTTTGCACAGCGGCAAATGGGTAACGATTAAGAAACGGAACTTTTGCCGCAAGTTGCTGAAAACTGCATTTTACAGTATGGACGGCAAAAGCCTGTTAAGGCTAAATTCGCTGATTTTTACCGGATTACCCTGTTTTTCTTTTTGATGCTGTTTTTTAGGTGGGTTTGCAAAAGTACAAAAAAATCCCGCATTTCGTGGGATTTTCTGCAAGAAAACATTTTGCCTGTTTCACAACAGGACTTTTAGGCAACGGTAATTGTTCTCAAATACACGCTGTTTGCAACCTCTTTGCCATCTTCGGAAATGAAACCTATGTACGTTTCTACATCTTCGCCAACCCAGTCGGCGGAGACAATGATGTTCTGCGTGGTTGTCATACGTTCGGCACCGGCGGTGTCGTAAACGGCTTCGGATTTGGTGGTATTGATAACGGCAATTAATGCCTTGTCAGTTTGTTTAGCATTTCCTTCGCCGGAGTTGTCTCCCCACGCGAAAGTAATTGTTCCGCCACCTGCCGGTGTTACGGAAGCTCCGGCTGCCAGTGTCAGTGAGCCATGCGAAACCAACACTTTGCTTGGGTCAATGGCATAATCGGGATAGGTTTCGGTTATGGCGTTTGCCAATGCGTAAGACATTGCGGCGTTGAACGGTGATTGCCGGTGTGCATACAGTTTCCATCCTGTGCGAAGAAACCCGGTTATCGGTTTGAGAAAATTCAGCGTAAGCACAAATTTGCTGCGCTGGCTGACCTGCCCCTCTGTGCGGGCAGGGCTGTTAAATTCTACATAAAATCTTCCATAGTTCTTTGAGATTATAGTTTGCAAAAATTTCAGTAGCCTGTTTGATGGACCTGTTTTTTGTTTTCAGGATGTTGAAAGCGAAGTCCCTCAACAGAGCAAGGTTTGCCGCCGCCGGTTTGTTTGCGGTTGAAG
>JAITCT010000054.1 GCA_031282925.1 Dysgonamonadaceae bacterium
CTGGTGCGAGGTTTCACCTCGCGCCAACCGGGGGAAATTTTACCGGATGTACGCATCCGATATTTATTTTTCGCCATAATGTCCCCACGCTGTAAGCAGGACAACTGTTACAATACCGTTATGAACTTCGTAAATCAACCGGTGTTTTTTCGTGATCCGGCGCGACCATTGCCCTTTCTTATCCCCCCTTAATGCTTCGGGGTTTCCCTTTCCGATGGCCGGATGTTTCCTCAATTCGTCTATCAAGGTGTTTATTTTGATAAGAATTGATTTTTGCCCGACTTTCTTATGCACCTCTAAATCTTCAAGAAATTTTTCGGTGTATTCAATTTCGTACTCTTTGTTCATAATGATTTTTTATTATAAATATCATTATAATTCAAAAAGTTGCTTTTGCGCGGTTTTAGAGAGTTTTCCCGTCTGTCCGTTCCGGGCTTGGAATACCGCTGCGTTAAGATGTTCGACATTTCTTTTATCGGCAAAGAATAAGTCCCCCGATGGACTGATATCAAACGGATTACAGCGATATTCCATAGGGATTGACATAAATTCGTTAATCCATTCTTCATCAACAAATTTAGTGTCCGGTTCATTCGTTACAATCAGGTTTACATACTTGTTTCCGTTCTTGATTGCAACCCTTTCTTTTTCTGCGAGTTCAAAGAACGCTTTTGTTTCGTTTTTGATTTCTTTTGTTGTGATAATTTTCATTGTTCAAATAGTGATAAAAAATTATAACACGTAACGGTTTGTAGAGACATGTCCCTGACGGACAATGGTTTCAAATTGCCGCAACCGTCATTGCGGAGGTGAAGCAATTCGATTTTTTATTTCCGGATTGCTTCACCGCTTCGCGGTTCGCAATGACGTGTACGGTGTTTTGGCTTCACCACCTTGCGGTTCGCAATGACGTGTGCGGTATTGCAATCTTGCTGCGTCATTGCGAACCGCGGAGCAGTGAAGCAATCCGGAGAAAAACACAGCCTTGCACCAACCGGAGAAGTGCGGCAAATTCTCTATTCTAAATTATTCAAAGAGAGCGTAAACCAGTTTGCGGGATTATCTACGCTTGTAAATTTCAATACGGACATGGACAGCGGTTTATCGGTTGTTACCGTGAATGCGCCGCTTGTAATCAAGGCCAGTATTTCCCCGAATCCGTCAATGTTCTTTTTATAGAGGCCGGCATTGACGTCTGCCGTTCCTTTATCGGTGAATATCACTTTGCCTTCTCCGAGTTCCCTTATGTCAAAATCAAAAGCGCCTTCATAGGTGCCGTATTTGCCGGTTCCGCTTTTGAAGGAGAGGGTTTTTGACCTGCGGTTTGTTTTATATTTGAAAAAGAAACTGCCGAAGTCTTCCTTATATACGGTTTTACATCCGGAAACCACTTTTGCGCAGGCTGTTTGAAAAGCGCCGCCCAAAGCTGTTGTGTCCACAGTCCATGTCAAACCTGCCGGCGTCCAGTTGTTTTCATCCAAAAAGAAGGGGAAAAAGGAGGTGGGGTTGGTTATGCGTATATCCTGATTTTCAACGGCATACAGATAACTTTTATCGTCGCTTAATTTGAAGGTTTGCACGGAAAGGTTTCCCGCTTTAAATGGTTGTGCCAGGCGTATTCCGGAGTTTGTTACAATGAAGGGTATTTCTTCACTGCCGGCGGCGGCGTTTTGGGGAACAGCATCGAATATATGGGAAATTCCGCCGGATAAAGTGTACGAAGCGCTGCCGGCAGAGAGCAGGAGGGAGGCGTTTTGGTTGAATAAAGTGATGTTCATCTCGTCCAGTGAATCGAAATAATCATTCCATTCCGGCGTTTCTCCGGGCAAACGGTACATCCGGATATCGGTTCCCCGTTTTTTGCCTTTCAGGGTAATTGTTTCACCGGAGGCGTTCATAATTATAAATTCGTAATCGCCTTCCAGCCCTGCGCCCAGGCCTTTTCCCAGCCCGCTGGCCGGATCGGAAAACAGGTGCAACACGTCAATGTAGGTGTCGAAAGTAAGTACGGGGCCTGTGTCGTCAATCACATCCCATGTTCCTTCCGATTCGGTATATTGCGGGGTGTATTCGTTTTTTGCGGCAACAACGGCCATTCCGTTTTGATTGAACTTTACCAGGAAGGTAACGCCGGGGCTGTCGTTTGTCGGGAAATATTCCATCACCCAGCCGTTCCCGGCCGAGAGGAGTATTTCGCCGGCGGTTGCAACGGCGCGGTTGATGCGCAGGGCGGCCGATTCTTCAAACAGGTCTTCTTCCGTTCTTACGCAGGAGGCGGAAATAAAAATCAAACCGGACAGTAGAAAATATACAGGGCTGTTCTTTCTCATGATTAATCTTTTTTATATCTGTTAATATCCTCATATCCCAGCTTCAGGGCTTCTTCTATATGTAACTGGCGTTTCGCCACATTCGCGCGCAAAGCATCCAAATCAATACCCCATGATTCCTTTAACCATTTCCGGCATATTTCTATTTTGGCTTCAATGATTGCTTTGCCGTCCAGAGGATCCCAGACTACTTCTTTCTGCTGATTGACGCCGGGAGCGGAAGCCATGCTTTTCCAGTTTTCCCACCATTCGTCGGAGCGGACAAGGTAGTTGGCGATGATTTCCACAAAGTCTTCGCGCACCCGGCTGCTCCCGTAGGGAGAAGCAAAGCCCAGGGAGGCGGCTTCGGAATTTGTGCGTTCCTGCCAGTAGGCCGGATCGTAATAGCCGGCCGAGAGCGTTTCAAATTCTTTGGGGTATGTTTTTTTCTGGTGCAGGATGTGCGCAAATTCGTGGTGCATGGTTTTGAAATAAGATTCATTTAACAGGTCAATTTGGGCCGGATCGATTTGATTACATTCATAGAGCGTAATTTTAATTCCTCCTTCGGCCGAACCTAATATCACCGTTTGCAGTTGCGGGTCATAAGCCCCCGACCCGATTAAATGGATGATGCGCGGCCCGTTCTGTTTCAAAAATTCGGGGTTTACTACTTCTCCGTAAACGTCAAACCACAAGTATTTGATCAGGATTGCCATTTGCTTCGATTTTTCCAGGCCGGCCGGCACCAGGTTGTAGTTCATGTCCGAACCTTTGTCCTGTAAGCGGTAACGGAAATCAAGATTGTAGGGCGTCAGGTAATTTGCTTCCAGCCACCGGTCAAATTCGGAATCCGGTTCCGGCTCGTCTTCAAATATCGAGCCGGTGAAGGAATCTTCAAACCGTACGCAGGCGGAAAGCAGAATGACTGCCCATACAAACAACATTATTTTACTGTTTTTTTTCATATTGTTTTTTTTTTAGTAAACGAGTTGACAAGTAAACGAGTTAACGAGTAAACAAGAAGGGTTTTAGCCCTCATTCTTTTTTTATTGCGGTTGTCTTCAGACTACGAGTTGACAAGTAAACGAGTTAACGAGTAAACAAGAAGGGTTTTAGCCCTTGTTCTTTTTTTATTGCGGTTGTCTTCAGACTACGAGTTGACAAGTAAACGAGTTAACGAGTAAACAAGAAGGGTTTTAGCCCTTATTCTTTTTTTATTGCGGTTGTCTTCGGACTACCGCTACCTATCGTCCGCCGGATAGCCACCTATCCATCCATCGGATAGCCACCTGTCCATCCATCGGATAGCCGGCTATCCACCCGCCGGATAGCCGGCTATCCGTCCGGCGGAATCTATTCTTTTACGGTGAACGTCTTTTCAAATATCACCGAACGAGGAGCTTTCAGGAAGGATTTCGAATGGCCGGAGTATTGCGTCGTTATCTTCAACTGCACCGGTTCGTCGGGCATCATCCGGGGGGCGACAATGAGCAGCTCGGAGGGGTTGTTGATGACGAGGTTGACGGGCGGCACGATGTAGCTGGCTCCCGGATCTTCGAGGCTGATAAATTCGACGCGACATACGGGTTCGGAAAGCTTCCCTTCGGGAAGTTGCCCCCCTTCGGGGGGTTGGGGGGTGAGCGTCTTTTCGACGATTTTCAGGTTGTGCCCGAAAATTTTCACGTTACCGCCGTTGGTGATAAACTCGTTGGTGGTTCCGCTGACTACGTCTTCGACATAATCAACTTTCAGCGTAACGGTAGGTTCTACGCGCTTCAGGGAGTTTTTCCCGGCAGCGGCAGCGAGCTCTTTCGAGGGCGTAATCCTGACGGTAACTTCCGAGGGGTATTCGCCTTCCTTGAATACGCCGGGAATGCCGAAGTGCACGTTCAGCAGGCGCAGGTTGGCGCTCTCGCCGTGTGCAATCCGCTTCAAAATGATTCTTGCCCGGGTTTCGGCCATCGCCAGGGCTTCGGCCTTGCTGATGCCTACGTTGCTGTCCGCTATTTCTTCGGCGATTTCTTCTTCCGAAAACGAACGTACATTCACAACACGCGCGTAGCGGTCGTTGGGATCTTTTTTCGTGAGGATATTGTCCTCTAAAACATATTCTATCATCGTTATTAAATTTATATCCCCGGAGGGGAAGGTTATTTATTATTCATTATTCGCAATTCGTAACTCGTAATTGATCTCGGATTCGGCGTTAAGCCCGCCCCGACAACGTCCCGCGGTATTTGGACAGCCCGCCGGTCGTCGTCGTAATCCAGTGTGATTTTTCCGGCCGATTTGCCCGTTACATGCGTAACTTCAATGCCGTAACGTTTCAAATCAAACCAGCGGTGTCCTTCCAGAACCCTTTCCATGCGGCGAAAATGCAGGACGCAATCCACAAAAGGCTTTTGCCCGGCGGTAACGGTAAAACCGGGGCTTAATTCGGTTGTATGGAACTTGAACACAAAAGCCGCATTGCGTTCCGTGTAGAAGTCCGTAATTTTTTCTTTTGTCAGCGCAGCCGTAGCCTTGTGGCTTTTCGTCCAGTATTCCAAATCCTTCACCGCATCGTCAATACGGCCCAGCATGATTTTAGCCTCCGCCCGGTTCAATAGCGCGTCATCGGTTGTAAATTCAACGCGCATGATATGCGCATAGCCGATTCCGGCCACCTTATCCGTATATTCGAAATATTCGGTAATTTTAGGCTGCATAAATCCGTAAGTTCCCTGCGAAGCCGTCCATCCCGTCATAAAAAGCCTTCTGTTCCAGTTCGGCCCGGCCTCGTCATTACCGTCAGTTGCAGGCCCTTTCCATCCGTACCGGCTATCGTTAAAGCGGCGGCAATAAACGGATAAAGTAGGAATAATCAGTAAATTGGCTCGATTTCCGGCATAAATATAGACAATCGCTTCGGTTTCAGGATTGTTGTATGTCGTTTGCCAGTCCCTTAACAGGGAAGAAGGGTCGCCGCTGCCCAGCACGAAATCGGCATGTTCGATAACCTTTTCGTAATCCCTTTTATATAAATAAAACTGGGAAGCAAAAGCATGAGCGGCGCTCGCATTGAAGTGGTATTTGAAGGCCGCTTCGGAATAAGCCTTGTCGTCTATTAAACCGATTCCCGCTTCGATGTCTCTTGCAATCAAATCGTAAACCTCGGCCACGGAATTGCGCCCGTATTCCACCTCTACCTTATTTACAGTTCCTGTGATATAGGGAACGCCTAAATCCGCGGCGCTTTTAACGGAATCCTTATACGTTTTGGCAAAAATATTCGTCAGGATAAAATGCGAGTAAGCGCGAATCAGCAAGGCCTCGCCTTTTGCAGGAGCCAAATTTTCCGCAACGCCTTCCCGCTCCAGTTTTTCAATAGCCTCCAGTGCATGATTGGCCGAAGCAACGGATTGATAACAGGAAGCCCACAAAGCATAAGGAGAATCCTCGTCCGTGTTTGTAATCTCTTTCCATTCGAAAATCTCCGTATCCATCCGGTCGTATGCCTCTGCCGGATAATACACACCGTTTACCGGCGCCTGGTTATCAACGAAATTATCCCCGCTCAGTTCGGCAATAAGCGCATAATTGGCTTGAGGATAAGCGGTAATCAGCAACTCTTTAATTTTGCCCGGGCTGTCGAGTTGGGTGCGGTTGTCGGGCAATTCATCCAGGAAATCATTGCATGAAGATGCAAACAGGCCTGTAAATAAAATCGGTATGTATCTGTAACTTTTCATCTTATTGATGTTAATTCAAAAATATTTTGTGGTATAGTTCTTATATATGGAGCTGAAAACCCTACATAACAGTTTGTAATTTCTCCGTTTATCTTAACCTTCAATCCGTCTATTCTGTATTTTTCCGGAACGGGATAGCGGGAAACAACAGGGCGGGAACTAACGTCTTTATACTCGTTTTGTAACTCAAAAGCAAAAGTATCAATACTTGCCGCGTCAATGCTTATGGAAATATCTTTGTCTTTTGTTTGAAAGACATTATTCCGCCGAACAGTAGCCGGTTCATCATCCAGTACCTTCACCGTCCGTTTATCCCTGCAGGGGTCGCAGTAAATGGCAACAATACCCGGATTCCGTTCATAGATAAATGTTAATTCAAACAAGTTGGAAGGTACTGTGTCCGGCAAACCGGAAACTGCGAAACTGTCTAAAACATTTCCGCTGATGATTACCGGTAAACCGTCAATGCGGTACGGATTGGGGACTTGCCCTTTGAACGGGACTACCGGCGCCGGCTGTACTTCGGCGTAACGCTTGATTAATTCAAAACCGAAAGAGTCAAGCCCGTCTTTCTGTGGAAAGGAGACTGCACGGACAACAGCCATTTCATACTGCAAGGCTTTTATGATTTTCCTTTCCTTATAAATATTAAAAAATAAATAATCCGTTTCGTTGTAATACAGTTTTAGTGCGCCTTCCCGAAGGTCAAAAGAACG
>JAITCT010000075.1 GCA_031282925.1 Dysgonamonadaceae bacterium
AACGGTTTACAATATATTGAAACTGTTTGAGGAAAAACGGGCGATAGCCGAAATTCTTATTGACGGTAAAAATGCACGATATGATGCCAATATTTCGAAACATGCTCATTTTCAGTGTCGTAAATGTGGTGTAATCTACGATTTACGAATAAACGGCCCGGCTTCGGCCGCAATAGAAAATCCTGATAATCTTGTTTTTGACGATTGTCATATTTATTTTAAAGGCTACTGTCAATCGTGTGGGAAAGAGTTAAAAATAGTCACTCTTTGAAATCATTATATCATCTTGATCATCAATAAAATATTCAAGTAAAAGTACAAGCTTTTATGCGAGGAGACCGTACTCTATGTCGGGATAAAATCCATCGACCGAACATAAAAAGTTAAATTATTGATAATCAATAATATTAGTTTTTTTAAATAATGCAAAAAATCGGGATAAAAAATAAATAACTTATAGTAGTTTTAAGAAAAAAGTATTATCTTTGCAGCGTATTTTAAATTACAGTAAAGATGAAAAAAACAGATTTTGAATATGACGTGGCAAAACACGAGGAGTTTTTCTATGCACAGTTGTCGGAAAGACAAAAACGGTTATATGCAGCATTACAGGCAATGCAAATTGGTTATTACGGAGTAAAAGAAGTATCGGAAAAGTTTGATATTCATATACATACTATTCGTCGTGGCAAAAAGGAACTGCTTTTAGAAACGGTTCCGCCCGCAAAAAGAGTTCGCCAAAAAGGCGGCGGCAGAAAAAACGCTACTCACCGGCAATCTGATTGAGGTTTTACTTTTCGTATTACGCGAATATACGGCTGGCAACCCAATGAAAATAAATGTTTTATGGACGAATTTGACGCTGATTCAAATCCGTGAAAATCTGAAAATCCACAGCATATCCGTGAGTTGTCCGTTAATAAAACGACTTTTAAAGATATGTGGCTATGTGAAACGAAAAATGAGCAAATGCAAAACAATGAAGGATGTTGAAAATCGCAATGAACAGTTTGAGTATATTGCCAAACTGAAACAGGAATTCATTGAAGAAAAATTACCGGTGTTGAGTATTGACACGAAAAAGAAAGAAATGATCGGTAATTTTTACCGCGAAGGCGAAATTTTCTGCACCGAAGCGCAAGCGGTAAACGACCACGATTTTAACAGTTTTGCCGATGGAATTGCTGTTCCGCACGGAGTTTATGATGTGGCGCAAAACACTTGTTATTTGACAGTTGGAACAAACAAAGACACCGCGGAATTCGCCTGTGACAGTATTGATTATCACTGGAATAATTCAATAAGGTGCAATTATCCGCATGCAAAAAAGATGTTGATTCTGTGCGATGGCGGCGGCAGTAATCACAGCTGGCATTATGTCGTAAAAGAGCAGTTTAAGTTACTTGCCGAGCGATTGCAGATAGAAATAGTTGTGGCACATTATCCGCCGTATTGCTCGAAATGGAATCCGATAGAACACCGTGCGTTCAGTTTTATAAGTAGGCAATGGCAGGGCATAAAGTTTGATAATTATGATATAATCAAAGAACTGGCAGAACAGACAACGACAAAAACAGGTTTTTCGGTAAAAGCGCATATTTAACGAAAAAATATACGAAACAGGCCGAAAAGCGAGTGAAAAATTTATGCAAAAAATGCCTGTAATTTTTGATGATTTTCTGCCAAAATGGAATTACAAGTTCGATTACAATTAACCAAACTATTATATGTTATTTATTTTGCGTCCCTAAAATTGTTATCCGGATTCAAACTGCCGATATAAAAACGTTCCCGAGTTTCTGTCTTATCTCTGCACTCGCGTATAGAAGCAATTTTAATGATCACAGCCAACTTTTCCCAACGATTTTCAAAATCTGCTATCGGACCTTTTTCAAAGACTTCGCACCGGCGTGTTTCAATCCGTCCGTGTCCTTTTTCTACGCTCCCCGTATCCGGGACAGGAGAGTTGCGCGGCAGCATGAATTTCTTCCTCCAAACGGCCTTGACTGCCTTTGACTGCAAGAATGCAATCCGCTCCGTTTTCAACTGTTTTACGTGCAATTTCCCGTTGAGTACCCATAGCATCAACGGTTATAATGGAACCTTTTATTTCAAGCAGTTCCGGCACTTGGGGAACGATTGCCATTTCACCGGTCTTTTCACCGCATTCCATCCGGGCTAGACAGATGCCATTCTCTACACTCCAGGCATGAACGGAGTGCAGTGGCAATTTGTGATGAAACGTGCCTTTTGAACCCCGAACCGTTTTGCCGTCTATGGCTGTTACATGTTCCAAAATATGCCCGTCTTTCAATTCCTGAGCCCGCATGATCAAACAGCGTTCAAACCGACGGGGATTAATCCTTTGAAAGACACGGTTAACAGTATCGTGAGAAGGAATACCGTTTTTCAATGACAGGAACTGTTTCAAAAAACAATAATTTTCCTTGCCGGAAAGTTCTGTCTCTTCATAAGTATCTGCTACACAAAGTACTTCAAGAATGCTTAAGATAATGATATCCAACAGGGAATGACGCTTGCAGCGATTAATGCGGGGATCAGTTAACGTACGGAAAGCTTTGTGCAGAGATGTCTGTTCCATAACCCTTATATAATTATTATGAATACAAAGATACCAAACAAATATCGCCTTATAATACTTATACCCAAAACAGTTATCAACAACAACACACCCTGAATTGTTGATAACTACTGAATTATTTTATTTTTCATGCGGTTGCCCTGACGACGGAATAACTTTTCCCGTTGTATATTGCAAAAATATCGTATCTTTGTGCACATCCAAACCTGATGTCTTCATACTTTTTTGATTATGATTATTTAATACCATTTAAAGGCACGAAAAATATCGGGTGTAGTTTTTTTTCATTAAACCTGTTGCGATGGGCAGTATCTCCAATTTTTATTCGTTTGTGTGTAAATTGAGGTTTTTATGCTATCTTTGCCCCGTAACATATTTTTTATGTGTTGGAATAGCGTTGCTCAATTACTCATTTTAAAGAAGAGAAAAAAGCAACATTTATTTTTTTTATTGAAAAAAAACAGTTATTTTTGCAGCAAATTTACAATCCGATTTGTAAAATATTAATATTCAGTTAACTATTTAATACTTATTTTAGCTATGGATAAGATTAAATTACTGTTTGTTGAAAGCGACGCAACATTTTCATACATCATTAAAAACAGTCTCGAACTGACTGGAAAATATGAAGTGGAAACAGCCTCAAACGGGAAAGAAGGTCTGGAAATGTTTTCCTCCTTTGGTCCGGACGTAGTTGTTACAGATGTCGAAATACCCGTATTAGACGGGATGGATGTGGTAAAAACAATCAGAGAAAAAGACGAATTTATTCCTCTCCTTTTGACTTCGGGGCAAACCGGTGCGCAAAATGTTTTAAACGGTTATAAACTGAACATAAATAACTTTATCAAAAAACCTTACGTTTCCGAAGAATTAGACGCCTGCATACAGGCCATCCGAAGACGAATCAACCGTTATTCCGGAATCCGTGAGAAAAAAGACATTATCCGGCTGGGAAAATATATTTTCGATGTCAACAAACAAACACTTCAGTACAAAGATATTCAACAGAAACTGTCCAACAGGGAAGCCCAAATACTGGAAAGATTATGCGAACATAAAGAGCAACTTGTTTTGCGGGAACATCTTTTGAAAGAATTTTGGGAAGCAAATAACTTTTTCACATCCAGGAGTCTGGATGTATTTCTCTGCAAGTTGCGTAAACGTTTATCCAGCGATCCGGCGATTAAAATCGAAACAGTTCGGGGAAAAGGGATTTTATTATCAGTTACCTGAAGTTGAGGTTTCGATACAGTCTCTGTCAACAGCTCAACCTGTATCGAAAGCTCAACACTGAAAAAATACGGGTAACTCCGGCGATAAACAGAAAAAATAAAACAGGCATATCCTGTTTTTTGCCCCGCTCTCCAGATTAAGTCCCCCTTGTTGCGGCAAGGTTCTACCCTGGATTGCTTCGCCGCTTTACGGCTCGCAAAGAACTGTGTTACGATCCAAACATTTATTTCTAAAAAACATTAATTCGGGGCATATTTTTTAATACAGTAATTATCCGGATAATCCCTGTCTCCGGCAAGCAGGCTGAAAGCCTGTTTCACCGGTTTATTGGCAACGGCTATCAATTTTCTTCCCCTGTTTTATCAAACGCTCATACAGTTCCCGGCACGCTCTGTTATATCGTTTTGCCGACAGGGCGCATAAATACAGAAGTTTTCGGATGCCGGACATGCCCATTTTACTTATCTTCGATATCCTCTTCACACTCCTTCCCGATGTGACAACACGCGGGCACAGTCCGAAATAAGAACATACCTGTTTCGCCGAATCGAAATCTTTCCTGTTACGGCAATACTGGTAACAGCGGTTTTCGGCCCGATGCCGGGAATGCTCTGCAGATGCTTGTATGCCGTCGCTTCATGCTCCATGATAAGCTGTTTCAGCTGATTTTCTATCTCTTCAATGTCTCCGGCGACCTGTTCCGGTGAGACGGTCAATTTGGCGGTCACATACCTGTTCTGTACTGCCGGGTAAGTGATCGCTTCCAACTGATTTCGCCATACGCCCTGCTGCTTTTCATACCGGGAAAGCAAATGTTGAAGAAGCTGCTGTATCTCTACCTGAGCGTTCGGTTTCCAGCCCGCAGGTTGCAGTAGCTGACCATAGCGCATGAGCGAATGACTGTCCGGCTTATCTGTTTTGTTACGCTGCATCAATGCCTGGCCAAACCGTTTGGCTGAAAGCGGATTTACCACGCTCAATGTGATGTCCCGCTCATAAAGCAGACAAGCCAGCCGGCAATGATACGTCCCGGTGGATTCTATCACGC
>JAITCT010000077.1 GCA_031282925.1 Dysgonamonadaceae bacterium
AGTAACGATGCGGCAAGCCGGCTAAAGAAAAAACGACCGCGCGTAGGCGAATCGCAGCCCCCCGTGAGAAGCGCCGGTTACAACCCCAATCGACAACAGGGCGGAGGAAACAACCCGCACAGTGGATACCTGCAGCGCAGGCCGCAACAAAATCAGTCCCGCCCGAATACGGGGGACTGGAAAAACGCAAATGTCAAACCGGCAGCAAGAATAAACGAACAGAGCAAATACAGGGAAGAAAATTTCGATCCCAACGAATTGATCCGTTTGAATAAATATTTAGCCAACGCCGGCGTCTGCTCCCGCCGCGAAGCCGACGCTTTTATCACGGCAGGCCTGGTGAAAGTCAACGGGGAAACGGTAGCCGAAGTGGGTACCAAAGTGAAACGCGCCGACGAAGTTATTTTCCACAACGAGCAGGTCAAACTGGAACAGAAAGTCTATGTGCTTTTAAACAAGCCCAAAAACTGCGTAACCTCCGCCGATGATCCGCAGGAAAGATTAACTGTAATGGATTTGGTGAAAACAGCCTGCCACGAGCGCATTTTCCCTGTCGGCCGTTTAGACCGGAGTACGACGGGTGTCCTGCTCCTGACCAATGACGGCGATTTGGCTTCCAAATTGACGCATCCGAAATATTTGAAGAAAAAAATCTATCACGTATGGCTGGATAAAAATGTGGCTGTGTCCGACATGCAGAAAATAGCCGAAGGCGTGGAACTGGACGACGGCGAAATTCATGCGGACGCAATCAGTTATGTAACCGAAACGGATCAAGACCAGATAGGTATAGAAATACATTCGGGCAGAAACCGCATCATTCGCCGCATGTTTGAAGCCCTGGGATATACCGTCGTCAAATTAGACCGGGTTTATTTTGCCGGTTTAACGAAGAAAGGCCTGAAGCGCGGACAGTGGCGTTACCTGAGTGATAAAGAAGTTACAATGCTCAGAATGGGAGCGTTTGATTGAAAAATTCGGCAAAGCATGAAAAGAAGTAAAATAGTTGATTTGTTAAAAAGCCTCGAATGGGGCGCACAGGTTTGCGTAAAAGGATGGGTTCGCACCCGCCGCGGTAATAAGCAGGTCGCATTTATCGCTTTGAATGACGGATCGACTGTTCACAGCATCCAGGTCGTTATTGATCTGCCGCAGTTTGACGAAGAATATTTGAAAGGAATCTCCACCGGAGCCTGCATCCGTGTGAACGGCATATTGGCAGAATCGCCGGGGCAAGGGCAATCGGCCGAAATCCGGGCGGAAGATATCGAAATCTACGGGAAAGCGGATCCCGCAGCCTATCCTTTGCAGAAAAAAGGACATTCGCTGGAATTTCTGCGGGAAATCGCCTATCTGCGCCCGCGAACCAATACTTTCGGAGCCATTTTCAGGCTGAGGCATCACTTGGCGTATGCGATTCACGATTATTTCAACAAACAGGGGTTTTATTATTTCCACACCCCCATCATCACGGCTTCCGACGCCGAAGGAGCGGGTTCGATGTTCCGGGTTACGGTTTTAGACCCCGGCAATACGCCGAAAACGCCCGAAGGAAAAGCCGATTATTCGCAGGATTTCTTCGGACGCCATACCAACCTCACCGTATCGGGACAACTGGAAGGCGAATTGGGCGCAATGGCCCTGGGCGGCATTTATACATTCGGACCTACTTTCAGGGCTGAAAATTCCAATACGCCACGCCACTTGGCGGAATTTTGGATGATTGAGCCGGAAGCGGCATTTTTTGACATTAACGATAATATGGACATGGCGGAAGATTTCCTGAAATATGTAATTGCTTACGCTGCGGAACACGGCAAAGACGACATCGAATTTCTCAACAACATGTATGACAAGGAACTGATCGAACGGTTGAACTTTGTACTCAACAATCAGTTCATTCGCTTGACCTACACCGAAGGCATTGAAATCCTCGAAAAGAGCGGCCGGAAATTTGAATTTCCCGTTTACTGGGGAGTTGATTTACAATCGGAACATGAACGGTATCTGGTGGAAGAACATTTCCGTTGCCCTGTTATCATGACCGATTATCCGAAAGACATCAAGTCGTTCTACATGAAGCAAAACGACGATGGGAAAACCGTCCGCGGGATGGACGTCCTGTTTCCGAAAATCGGAGAAATCATCGGAGGCTCCGAAAGGGAAGCCGATTACGATAAACTGATGAACCGCGTCAAGGAATTGAACATGTCGCTGGACAGTTTGTGGTGGTATCTGGATACCCGCAAATTCGGAACCGCGCCACACGCCGGCTTCGGGCTTGGCTTTGAGCGCTTGATGCTCTTTATCACCGGCATGTCGAATATCCGCGATGTAATTCCTTTTCCCCGGACGCCGAAGAATGCGGAATTTTAGTGCAGGGGTGTTGTGTGTAATGCACTCCTCTTCGCCGGTAACGGTTCATCAATATCATAATTCAAAAAATAAAGCATATCCATACGCATGGAGGATTGCTCTGTGATTTTGCGGCCAGAACAATAGCCGGTTAACATCAGATTGAAGAAAACGACGGGTCAATACTCTTTTGTCCTTCACTCCCACAGTGGAGTTTTTTGTGTCGCTGTACGGGAAAGAACTGCCGATAAAATATGGCACTGTCAAAAAACAAGCAGTCCGGAAATATCTAAAAGTCTTTCAAAGCCTGATACAACATCCTCACCGGCAACCCCATTACATTGTAAAATGAGCCTTCCAAATGCTCAACGCCTGTATACCCAATCCATTCCTGAACGCCATACGCGCCCGCTTTATCGAAAGGTTTGTATTTGTTTACATAATAACTGATTTCGTCTTCGGACAGGGCGGCAAAGCGGACTCTGGAAACGGCAAAAAATGATTTTTGCTTCTGTTTACCTGTCAGGCAAACGCCGGTGAACACTTCATGCGTACGGCCGGAAAGCGCTTGCAGCATGGATTTTGCCTCCGCTTCGCTTTCCGGTTTACCGTAAACCTTACCGTCCAGCCAGACGATGGTGTCTGCCGTGATTAAAAGCGTATCGTCCCGAATCAACGCTTTATAGGCATCCGCTTTCAACTTTGCCAAATAAAGCGGGATTTCTTCCCTTTGCAGGGTAGCGGGATAAGATTCTGCAATATCAGGCAATGTTTTTATTTCAAAAGGGATATCCAAACCCGACATCAGCTCTTTTCGTCTTGGAGAGTTAGACGCTAAAATAATCCGGTATTTACCAGCCAAATGCTTCATCGTCCTGCATCCAGATTCCATGAACTTTCAATACCTGTTCGATAATATCGCGCCCGACGCCTTTCCCGCCTTTTTTCGGGGAAATATACAGGGCTGTCGCTTTGATTTCGGGAACCGCATCGGCAGGACACGCCGGAAGTCCTGCCGTTTGCATGATTTCGTAATCGGGAATGTCGTCGCCGACGTAACAGATCGCTTCCGGTTTCAAACCGGTTTTTTCCATGAAATCACGGAATTTTTCGATTTTGTTCCCGGCTTTCAGGTAAATGTGCTGAAAACCCAGTTTCCCGAAGCGAATCCTGACAGCTTCCGAATCTCCCCCGGTGATGATTCCGAGTTGAAACCCTTTTTTGGCAGCCAGTTGCATGGCATAACCGTCTTTGGTATTGACAATCCGCATCGGCTCGCCGCCCGGATGCAACGGAATGGATTCCGGAGATAAAACTCCGTCCACATCAAAGAC
>JAITCT010000095.1 GCA_031282925.1 Dysgonamonadaceae bacterium
CAGTGATTATTATCATCAACATGCTGAATAATGCTTCCGTGATTGATACGGTTTACAAATTGGCAAGCTACACATACGGCCCTTTGTTGGGGATGTTTGTGTTCGGCGTCCTGACCAAACAAAGCATCCGGGACAAATATGCGCCGACAGTCGCCCTGCTGTCGCCTGTGTTATGCCTGATTTTGGACATCAATTCCCAAGCCTGGTTCAACGGCTATCAATTCAGCCATGAGCGGTTGATATTGAATGCTTTGTTTACCTTTGTCGGGTTATGTTTGTTGATTCGGAGTGGAAAAGCACATATACGGTAAAGGAAAAATTACCGGAGCATTCGGATTTCATCTTCCGTCAGGCGGGTGCTTTGCATAATGTCTTCCGGCGAAATACCCATTTGCAGTAAATTGAGTGCAATTTCTTTTCGTCCTTCCTGCAATCCTTCCTTTCGTCCTTCCTGCAATCCTTCTTTCCGTCCTTTTTGTAACCCGGTTTCTTCCCCTTTATGCCATGCGTCCGATATTACGCTGCGCTCGGTCATGATACCGTCCCGGAATTTGTCGTAAGTAAATAACTGCTCTTTCGTGTAGGCGCTGATTTCCATATACTGTACCGCTTCCCGGATATCGCCGTTTTCCAGTAATTCCAGCGGTACTTCCCGCGTGCGTTCGTTGATTTCGGTAAGGAAACGAAGCCAGAGTTCATGCAGTTTCTTCTCCCCGTGGCTTTGCGGGCGGAATTTGGGCAGTTCGATGAACACAAATTCCAGACCTTTGATTTGCTTTTGCGTGTTTTTGATATTGACTATCCTGTAATGGTGATAGTATATGTTTTGCATTTCGGGCGATTTTTCAAAGATTTCATTCACAAAACTTAATGCGTAAACGGGTTGAAGGAGTTCGTACCGTTCGGCTTTGTTCAGTTGCATCACATAGGCTTTGGAAGCGTTCAGCAACACCCGGCTCTTAAAGCTTTCCGTCCAGTACATCTGCATTTCAACGATAAACTGCCGTCCGTCCGAATCGGTACAGCGTACATCTACAATTGAATTGCGCAGCATTTCGATTTCCGGCAGTAACTCTCCCGTTTGGTATTCAATGCCGACAACGGGTTTTTCCAGAGGCAGCATACTGTTGAGCAGGCTCATGCACAAATGTTTGTGTTCTCCGAAGACGCGCTTGAAGGTCAAACCGTTTCTGGGATCAAGATAGTGTGCCATAATTTAAACTGTTTCATCAGGTTATTGTTTATAATGATGCAAAGGTACATAAATCTTTTTGATAACATACGGACAGATAAAAACAGATAATCCTGTCTTAAAGTTTTTTTTAATAAATAATCGTTATTTTTGCAGTCGAAAAATAAAAAACAATGAATCAAAAAAATAACCTCTCCCGTAATTTCTTCCGGCTATGCGGAGGATGGATGACCGTGTTTTTTTACTCCTGTGCGAGCCTCGGCTCTCCCGAAGGCGGGGATTACGACGAAACGCCCCCCCGTTTAGTCAAAACTTCTCCGCCTGCTAATGCCACACATTTTGACGGGCATAAAATCGAATTGTTGTTTGACGAATATATCGGTATCGAAAAACCTTCGGAAAAAGTAATCGTTACGCCGCCGCAAAAACAAATGCCCCAGATACGGGCTATCGGTAAAAAAATCAGGGTGGAATTGAAAGATTCCCTGATTGCCAACACGACCTATACGTTTGATTTCACCGACGGGATTGTGGATAATAACGAAAAAAATCCTTTGGAAGGTTTCTCTTTTGCTTTTTCGACCGGCGATGTGGTTGATTCGCTGATGATTTCCGGTTTGCTGCTCAATGCCGAAAACTTGGAGCCTCAGCCGAATATCATTGTCGGGATTCATTCCGCTCCGAACGATTCGGCTTTTACGGCTTTGCCTTTTTTGCGGACTACGATGACAAACGATCGCGGAACGTTCGCTATCCGCAACGTGGCGCCGGGAAATTACCGGCTTTTCGCGCTGAAAGATGTCAACCGCAACTACCGGTTCGACCAGAAAACGGAAGAAATTGCATTTTACGATTCCACGATTATTCCGTCTTTCGAGCCGGCGATCCGGATGGATACGGCTTGGGCGGACAGTTTGACCGTTGATACGGTCAAAGAAATTCACTACACGCGGTTTACCCCCGAAGATATTACACTTTTCCTTTTTCAGGAAAATTTTGAAACCCAATATCTTTCCAAAACGGAACGTCCGGCGCAAAATCAACTCGTTTTTCATTTCAACTCCGGGCAAGGTTTGCCGCCTGCACTTTTCCTGCCGAAAGAAGACGGCTTCGAAAATATCGGCGAGGACTGGTATATTCCCGAATATTCACCGGACAAAAAAGATATTATTTACTGGATAACTGATTCGTTACTGTATCAACGCGATACAATCCGGCTGGAAGTTGATTATCTGCAAACCGATTCCCTGTTGAATTTATCGCCGGTTACGGATACGCTCCGTTTTATGTGGAAAGCCCCCCTGCCCCCAAAGGGGGGGAAGGCCTCCCAACCCCCAAAGGGGGAGGAAAGCCGTGATTTTCTTAATATGGAATTTTCCCTGAAAGGTACGGTTGATATTTTCGATACCTTAAAAATTACTTTTTCCGAACCAGTCAGTGCATTTGAACCGAAAAAGATCAGGATACAGCAGAAAGTTGATACTTTGTGGGAAGACCGCATTTTCCCGATAACGGGCGATACCCTGAATCCGCGTATCTTTTATATTAACAACGATTGGGCTTACGGACGGGAATTTCGGATTATTGTTGATTCGGCCGCCATTTTCAGCATTTATGACAAATGGAACGATTCGACGTCCGTGCAATTTAAGTTCAAAGAAGCGGAAGAGTACGTCAATATTTATATGAAGATCATCGGCGGGGAAGGCCCTGGATTCGGAGAACTGCTGAACAATTCGGATAAAGCAGTCCGAACTTCCGCATTATATGAGGGCGAACTTGTCTTCGAGAACATAAGCCCCGGCAAATACTATCTGCGCTATATCGAAGACGCCAACGGAAACGGGAAATGGGATACCGGCAATTACGGGACTCTCCGGCAGCCGGAAAAAGTATATTATTATCCCAACCCGATTGATCTTCCACGCAAAAACACGGATTGGGAAAGTGAATGGAACATCCGTGCAATTCCGGTAAACCGGCAAAAACCTTTGGAAATAACAAAAAATAAACCGGCGCAAAAGAAGCCGAAACGAAACGAACAATCCGGCTACAGTCGATAATTAGGGGATTATTTAGCCGCACTGCGTCACAACGTAGGGGCGCACTTGTGCGTGCGCCCCTACGTAATTCGTAACTCATAATTTCCCTTTGTTGCGACAAGGTTCTACCTTGTCGCAATTATCCCGACAGGTTGAACCTGTCAGGATAGGCGACGCGAGGCACAGCCTCGCACCAACGGGGGAATGTCCGCCACGGCAATGCTTGCTTCTGCAACCGGACTTTCAATGAATATATCGCATGTAAGTGTTTTATCTTTTGGCACCGGACTTGTTTCTTTTTTCTCTTTGTAAACGGCGATTGACCGCCTCACAGTCCCTGCTCCTCTATAACGCGTTACTTTTTAAATGCAAGGCTTTGCTTTTTAAATGTTCCGCGTTACATTCCCGATATTCAGGTAAATATTCCAAATATTTAGGTAGATTTTCCGGATATTTAGCGAAAGATTTCCAATGTAAACCTGAACATTTTAAATGTAAAACTTTACATTCCCAGCGGGGCACAACCGTAGCCGTCATTGCGAGTCGCGGTGGGGGGGAGGAAAAACCAGAATAAAAAAAAATAAATATTGTTTTATTTGAACCCTAGCGACAAGCAAAAAAAAGTGGGGGGTTTTAAGT
>JAITCT010000215.1 GCA_031282925.1 Dysgonamonadaceae bacterium
GCCATACACACGAGAGAAACAAGGATGATGGATGTTGCCGTAATCCGGACGCCCGTAAAATCCAGACATACCATCAGGAAGGTTTGTACGCCGATACCCACCGGAAAAGCCAAACCTAACGTTTCCATCCATTTCAACTGCCGGGAAATGCTCAGCACTACGCAAAAGCCAAGCAGCATACTGATTAATAAACCTGTGATTAACATATCATTTGTTTTCTTGGTAATTCGGATGTTTTTTAGGAAAGACGGCAAATGCAGGTTTTTCCTGCACTTCGTATTCCAAATCTTCATAGCCATGACCGGCAATAACCGCTACATGCGTAACCTGACCGTATAACGGATTGGTAGATTCCTCGTCTTTGTAAAGCGCTCTGCGCGGATAAATGAAATGAGTTACCCAACTTTTACCGGCTATTTCACCGCCTAATTTCATATTGCCGCTTTGCTCCGTAATGTGTTTTTGCAGCGGAAACAGAATAATGGCGTCTTCGGGCGTATTTTTTTTGACATAACATAGATAAACATAGTTAAAGCCAAGTTTCATTTCATTGCGTTCTTCCAGACTTGCTTTGCGATGCTCCCGTATGAAAACCCAGTTCCCTTTCAGTAAACTGTTCCATACCCACCGGTAACCTTCATCCCCTGATATAACGGGATACAGCAGAAAACATCCGGCTATCGCAACTGCCATACTTCTAATACCCAAAAATTTACCCCACCAGTTGTCTTTCGGGGTTTCTTTACTTTCCGGCCGGGTGGCCGGTGATTGAAATTTTCTTTTCCGAACAGGCTTAGCCATACACTATACCTTTATTTATTATTAATGGCGACAAATGTAATTCTTTTTTTGTTCCCTGCCGTAATATCAATTGTTAAATATTATTAAACACACACTATGCCCGACTGTAAATGGAGTTATCGAATGGCGGATTCTCTATTTGCACACCACTATTCTTTATATATTCATGCCTTCTTACGAACTCAACGCAGCATCTGCGCCCGAATATTTTCTTCCATGCGGATAATTTTCAACACAGCTTCCCCTGCCCCAATCCGGTAACCAAGCGATGAAAACAAAATACCGCCATTGTCGGAAAGATACAATGTCAACGGGAAATTATCCCCCAAGTCGATTTGCAGGGCGCCGGCAGCCGCTTTCGGCAACGCATCGTCAACGCTCCATTGCGTCTGTTCCGGCAATCCTTTGAATACCGAAGCGTCAAAGCCTTTTCCGGTTTTGTCGCCCGGAACTACAAATAAAACGCCACCTCCCCAATTATCAAATGCCTGCCTGACGGCGGGAAGGTCTTGAAGAATGTGTTTGGAAGGCTCTTTCCCCGGATCAACGAAGCAAAGCATCAAGCCTTTTCCGTTCGACAGTTCTTTCAAGCTCGTTTTGGATTTATCTTTCAGCACAACAACCGAGTTCATATCGACAATTCCCTTTACCAGTAATTTATCTTCTACCTGCGGCATTTTAACTTCAAGCGATTGAACGGTGTTTCCCCTTACATTGAAATATTTGGCGGAAACGCTAACCGAACCGTCATTGGCGCGGCTCCCAACCATCAAACGGTAATAACCTTCGTCCAGATCCAAAGTGTAAGGGAAACTGGCGGCAACCGGATTTCCTTCCATATCCAGCGTCCGGAATTCGCCGTCTTTGAAACAGGCCAAAGTATAATGCGTATAATAGCCCGGTTTTACAACATTGCCGGCTGCATTCCGGAGCGTGATTTTCCCTTTGGGAAGGTTGGCCGCGGCGGATGATTCTTTTCCAAAAACAACATCCGTCCAGTTTCCGTTTTCGGAATATTGCGGTTTGCCGGTCGCCGGTTCAATCCGGGCGGGAATCCCGAAACTGCGGCAGGCTGCAACGAAAAAGATATTGCGCGAACGGGCGTCGGCCATCCCCAACTCGCATACGCCTTGCGGCGTAATCCGGCAATTGTAATAGTTTTCGTCGTCGTTTATTTTTATGTTCCTGTTGATGTAATCAATGATATCGCCGACATTTCCACGGATTTTTGCACTGTCTTTACCGCTTATTTGCGTTTGCAGGAAAGTTCTCCACGGGCGAATCAGTTCCGATTCGATGCGTGGGGAGAGAATGCAGGGAACAATCCTGTTTTCAGGCGTTCCTTCTTTGATTTCCAAAGTTTTTCCGGTTTGCAGGTGATGACTCAGATATTCCGCCGGCGTATCCCGAAGGTCTTTTTGCGACAGGGTTGCCAAAAATGGGAACAAGCGGGGATTATTTTTTTCTCCGGCTATGAAACGTTTGATTTCCGGCCAGTTGCCCTGCGCTCCGCTCAAATATTTCCAGACCTCGTCTTTATTTAAATTTTCGCTTTCCGCCCAGGCTTCGGCTTGCTCCTGTTTGATAAACGTATTCATATAAGCCGTTCTGACGGAGTCTTCGTAAGCCAGGCGAACCGTATTCCGGGCGATGGCTTCGGGGGAAAGTTTTTTTACCGGCTGTTCGCCAGGCACATTCATCACAATCTGTTCTTCGTATTCCGTTCCCGGTTTACGGCTTAATTTCACAACGGTTATTTCGTCCCCGATATTCGATTTTGCGTAACCGTATTTATCTCCCCTGGCTGCCCAAATCATCAAATCGCCTTTTCCCGAAATCATGGACGTTTCCCCGTTTTTGCCGGTCGTGCCGGTCGAAACAGGGTAAAATTCGGCATAATTATAGACCATGAACTGAACTTTCGCTCCTTCAAGCGGTTGATTGTTTTCGTCCGTAACCCGCACTTTGACCGTGCGGGTTTCGGCATAATTTTCCAGCAGGTTTATTCTGGAATACCAAGGCGTTTCCATGTTTTTTTCTTCGGGGCCGGTATATAACCCGAACACATTGGTATGTACCATCATCGCCCGTTTGGCGGGAGCGGTAAACCAGGCAGCGTCTAATTCCGGTTCCGGTTCGCAGGCGCCCAGATAATGCCATTTACCGTCCACCCAGGCTTCCACCCAGGCATGGTTGTCGTCGGTATGCGCCCAGCGGGGCGTATAGCATTGCCGGGCAGGAATCCCCACCGCACGAAGCGCCGCTGCCGTAAATGTCGATTCTTCGCCGCAACGCCCCCAGGAAGTCCGCACCAAAGCCAAAGGCGCGGAAGTCCGGCCGTCCGTGCCCCGGTAACAGACTTTTTCGTGGCACCAGTGATTGACTTCGAGTGCTGCCCCGGCCATGGAAAGGTTTTTAACCCGGTCTTTGAGTTCCTCGAAAAAAACCGTGCGGGCGGTATCCAAATATTCGTTATTGATGCGATACGCCAGGACAAAGTGGCGGAAAATATCGTCGGGAACGGTTTTTCCCCACGGAAAATAATCCCGCGCCCAGAAAGCGGCGTCAACCTGTTGCAGGAAAAACTCGCCGTCGTAATCAGCCAGGTCGCACAGGGGCATACAGGCATATAAAAATGCCAAAGCTTCTTTTTGTTCCAAACGGAGGTTTTCTTTTTCCATTACGGAAAATAAAGCCTCCTTTCGCCCGGCAGCTTCCGTTTTGCGTTTTTCAAACAGGGCGAGTATCCGGTTGCGGTAATCTTCATTTTTCAGGAAATGCGTTTCCCTTTTTATGCAGCCTGCAAAGAGCAGAACTGTGAATAACAGGGAAATAAAGGAATTGAATTTTACTGTTTTTTTCATGACGTTTTTATTTTTGACAGTGTTTCGTTGGGTGAAATTACGAATTACGCAGGGGCGCACCCCCGTAATTCGTAATTTCTCTATATATTTCCGGGCTTTACCGTTATTTTACAGGAATCCTTAAATACTCCGTTACCGGTAGTTGCGGTGATAATTACTTCACCGGGGGCATGGACGGTTACTGTGCCGTCTACTACCGATGCTGTACTTTCGTTGCTGCTTGTCCAGACGATTGCCGGCACTGCGTCGTGAGGAGTTAATCCTGCGGTAAGTTTAACTTTGCTGCCGGAATTTACGGTGAAGTCTTTACCGTTGATGATATGGATTCCTGCCGGATAAGTGCCAATATTCTTAAAGTTTTTCCATACATCCGCGTTCCGATATGCATCAACACTGCCGTAAGGGACACAAATTGAAGTTTCGGTAATATCGCTGTTGGTAAATGCATCGAAATGTACAGCCGGTGGAGTCATACTGTTACACTCTATAACCTTTAGACCGCCGCAATTTCCAAAAACCTCTACACCTATGGAGTACAAGCTTGCCGGAAGGATTACTTTTTCCAGATTATCGCAGTCATAAAAAGCCCAGTTACCTACAGTTTTAACTCCTTCGCAAAGCTTGGCTGAAGTTAACGCTCCACACCATCCAAATGCTAATTCTCCTATGTCTTTCACACTTCCCGGAACAGTTATTGACATTAAACCCGACTGTTCAAAAGCGGATACTCCAAGCTTTGTTACACTGTTGGGAATGGTTACCGAAGTTAATCCCGAAAAAACAAATGCACTGTTACCGATGGATGTTACGCTGTTGGGAATATAGACAGTCTTCAAACTGCCGCAGCCATAAAATGCGCTGTCGCCGATGGATGTTACGCTGTTGGGGATAGTGATGGACGACAAACCTCTGCAACCGAAAAACATCCTTTCGGTAATTGCATTGATTCTGCCCTGGAAAGTAACGGATTTCAAATTTTTACAAAATTCAAAGGAGCTCTTTCCAAAGTTAACATTATCATTAACGGTAACAGTTTCAAGTAATGAGTTGAAAAATATGCCGTTTCCCAGAGTGCAATTAGCAGGAATTGTAAACTGTTTGAGGTTTTCACAACTCCGAAAAGCATACTCTCCGAAGAATCTGACAGAACCCTTAAAATCAACGGATTCAAGTCCGGAAACAT
>JAITCT010000220.1 GCA_031282925.1 Dysgonamonadaceae bacterium
TCAAATTGTCGCGTCCTGTTATTTCCGTGCAGGCGGGAATGACGGGGACCCGGTTGGTGCGGAGGTTTCACCTCGCGCCTTTTATCCTGACAGGTTGAACCTGTTAAAAATAGACAGCGCGGGGCACAGCCTCGCACCACCCGGGCGACTACGGTTGGCGAAGACGGGCGACTACGGTTGGCGAAGACGGGCGACTACGGTTGGCGAAGACGGACGACTACGGGGATGTATTTCAAATTGCTGCAGTGCGACAATTTGAAATGCACCCTTTCCGATTTATATTTGGAAAAATTTAAATAATTGCTGTATCTTTGTAGTCAATACCTGTTTATGTATGTCGGTCAATCAAATCAAATACAGTTTGGCTTTTCTGCTCGCATGTCTGTTTTCGGACTTGCATGCAAACGAAATAACCGTCCGTCAAATTTCGTTTTCCCAACCCTTGCCATCTTCCAGTGTTTACAGGATTTTTCAGGATAATACAGGCTTTATGTGGTTTGGCACTCTGGAAGGCCTGTGTCGTTATGACGGTTATCGAACGGTTACGTTTAAATCCGACTATAACAATCCGAATTTGCTTACAGACAATGATATTACTGCGTTGGCAGAGGACGATGACTATATATGGATAGGCACCCGGAAAGGAGTAAATATTCTTGATAAGAAAACCTGTATTGTCAGACATTTCAGCGATGAGGTGATAGCCAATTCCGAAATCAAGTTTATCCGTGTCACTTCCGACAAAAATGTTTGGATTGGAACAACTCAGGGATTATTCAAATATAAAGGCGAATTGCCTGCAAAGAACGTGTTAACGATTAGTACCAGCGATTTTTTTGAAGACAGAAACGGAAATATCTGGCTGGCAACCTGGGGACATGGTCTTTACAGATATAAAACGGAATCGGATTCATTTGAAAAATATCCGAAAATAGGCGACGGAGACAATCCGGACAAAATCTTTCAGGATGAAAAGGGACAAATATGGATTTGCACATGGGGCGACGGACTGTTTTTATTCAATCCTGAAAGAAACAATGAAGAAATGTATCACCGGCTGCAAACAATACATCCGATAAAAGGTTTTGACGAAACCATTTTTTACAGCATTGTGCAGGACGACAAGTACAAATACATCTGGACGATTTCGTATAATGGCTTTTATGTTTTTGAATACGATAAAAACGGAGAATTGCAGCCGGTTGATATGTCGCATCTGTTTGCAAAGTCAAACAATACTTTTAGCGAGGTCATCAAAGGGCGCGACGGGAATTTATGGATAGCGACTTTCGATGAAGGTGTGATCACTGTCAATTTCGATTTGCCCGTGGCAGAAAATTTTGCATTGCCTGAAACTAAAAAGCAGACAGGATTTTTTCCAAGAATTTCCGCCATTTACGCCTCACAGGATGAAATCTGGTTTTATCAGATGCGGTACGGACTGGGAATATATAATATTAAGGAAAACAAAACGCAGTTCTATGACAATTTAACCCCTTTTTTCATTAACCGGTTTCGTTCCTGCCCCGACGAAATATGGCTGGCCGGATATTCCGACATTACCCGGATAACAAAAGACGGAAAAAAGCTGAACTTTAGGCAAACAGTACAACTTGACAGTGTAACAGACTCCGGATGGATCAGCAAAATATACGAAGACCGAAACAATAACATCTGGTGCGGTACCGACCGTTATTTATTTGTGAAACCTGCCGGCAGCGAACATTTTTCAAAGACAGACATTCCTGTTGTCAATATCTCGGACATAACGGAAGACACTTTGGGAGATTTATGGATTAGTTCATATACAAAAGGTATTTGCCGCATATCGGGCGTAGCAAAGAATACCGTTAAAATATTCGGCACTGCTCAGGGAAATTTGGTGAGTAACAATATTGTTTCTGTTTGCGCCGATAAAAAAGGGAGAATTTGGATCGGGACAAAAGAAGGATACCTGTTGCAATACAATATGGCAGACAATAAAATGACGGATATCACAAATGCCGTCAATTCATCGAGTAAACAGATTTTGAACATCATGGATGATAATTCCGGCAATATCTGGTTTTCCACAAATGATAAAATAACGGTTTATAACCCTGAAAATGAGGCTTTCAGAAATTTCTCGGCAACCGACGGTATCATAGTGAACTCGTTTATAAAAAATGCCTGCTTTAAGGATGATTCCGGCAAATTATATTTTGGAGGAAACAAGGGAATCTGTACTTTCAATCCGGAAATTATCTTTTTAAAACTTCATGCGACGAATAAACCACTGGTTGTCGATGTGAAAATAGATAACAAATCGGTTTTTCAAGACAACGCCAATCCCCGATTCGATATTGCCCGGCAATACCTTGATCTGTCCCCCGGTGACAGAAATATTGAAATCATTTTTTCAACACTGAATCATATTAATTCCTCAAAAATACACTATGCCTATAAAATGGAAGGATTGGATAATGACTGGACTTATGTTCAACCGGGACGCCAATTTGCCATTTATAACCGTCTAAGTAAAGGAACGTATCAATTGATGATAAAAGCTACCGACGAAAATCATATATGGCAGAAAGAAGCAGCTATTCTCGCCATATATCGCAGTCCGGCGCTCTATGAAACCTGGTGGGCCTATTTGTTGTACATTTGCATTGTTGCTTCCTTTGTGTTTTACGCTTATTTGCTGGCAAAGAACAGAATGAAATTACAGAACAGCCTTAAAATGGCGCAAATAGAAAAAGAAAAATCGGAAGAACTGATACAAACCAAACTGCGTTTCTTTACGAATATCGGACATGAATTCCGCACTCCCTTAACGCTCATTATAACCCCGTTAAGCACATTGATACATCAATTAACCGATGAAAATCTGAAACAGAAACTCTCTTCCATCTACCGGAATGCAGAAAGTATGCTGGGCTTGATTAATCAACTGCTGGATTTCCGGAAGCTGGAGATGGGCGGAGAAAAGTTAAAACTTCAATGCGACGATTTCGTGAAGTTCACCCAGTATGTACACCTCACTTTCAAGGATGTGGCCGAGAATAAATCCATACAGTTTACTTTCGAAAGCGACATCCGGCAATTGTTTATGACTTTTGATAAAAGCAAAGTTCGTAAAGTCATTAACAATCTGTATTCCAATTCCTTAAAATTTACCCCCGAAGGCGGATATATTGCCACAACCGTCCGGCCGGTGCAGGAAAACGGGCGGGCATTTGTCCGGATGGATATTGCAGATTCAGGTTGCGGTATTCCCGATAAGGAACAGCAGATAATTTTTAACCGGTTTTATCAAAGTGAAAACAACGATCGTGACAAGACCGGTTCGGGAATCGGTCTGCACCTGGTAAAAGAATATGTGGAACTGCACGGCGGGCAAATTAAAGTGGACAGTAAAATCGGCAAAGGCAGCGTGTTTTCGATATGCATTCCTGCCGATTTGCAGATTTTCGACGATAACGCCGAAACGGAAGACCTAAATTCCGGACCGGTATCACCCGAAACGGAAATCAATCCTGATCAGAAACAAAAAACGCTGCTGATTGTTGAAGATAATACGGAGTTGCGTCATTTCCTTGCAGAACAGCTTGGCGATAGATTCAATGTGCTGCAAGCTTCCGACGGAAAACAGGGGGAAGATATAGCCTTGAAGAAATTACCGGACCTGATTGTTTCAGATCTGATGATGCCTGTGCAGAATGGTCTGGAGATGTGTCAAAAATTGAAAAACGATATCAGCACTTCTCATATTCCCATTATCTTGCTGACGGCCAAGCTGTCCGATGAAACCAAAATCGAAAGTTACAAAGCCGGAGCCGATTCCTATATTGCCAAGCCGTTTAATTTTGAAGTCCTGCTGACACGCATCGAAATGCTTATCAAACAGCAGGAAAAACGCAGGAAACTGTTCCACAAAACCATTGAAATAACGCCAAGCAGCATAACTACCTCCTCACTGGACGAAGAATTGATAAAAAAAGCCCTGCTGGTGATGGAAAAAAACATGGACAACACCGAATATTCGGTTGACAAGCTGGCTTCGGAACTCGCTTTCAGTCGCAGGCAACTATCCCGCAAATTCCAGTCTATAATCGGACTGTCGCCAAGTGAATTTATACGTTCCGTCCGTTTAAAACGGGCAGTTCAATTACTGAAAGACAGTCAATACAACGTTTCTGAAATTGCTTATATGGTCGGTTTCAGCACCATCAAACACTTTAATCAAAATTTTAAAGAAGAATTTGGAGTCACACCTACGCAATATCGCTCGGAGGCTCAATGTCCCAACCCGACCTAACATTTGTCCCAAATCAACCCATATCAAATCCGACTAATACCATATTTTTACATTCAATATTTTAAGTAAAACAACGAAAAAATTGCAAAGAAAGTATGAGCAACATTTTAGACACCACAGCGAAAGATGATGTAAACGAAAGCCGCAAAAGCGCTCAATGTTCACAACTCTACACTTCCAACGTTACTATTTGTAAGATACATTTGTTCGTCCTGATTTTGTTTCTCTTCGGAAATGCTTCGGGACAAAGTTACAAAGCATTTCACCCGGGCGAAATATGGCGTGACAACAACGGCATTCATATCAACGCCCACGGAGGCAGCGTCCTTTTCCATGAAGGTAAATACTACTGGTTTGGCGAGCATAAAGGCGAAAAGTCGAATAATGCACTCGTCGGCGTAACCTGCTATTCGTCCGAAAATCTGTACGACTGGAAAAATGAAGGCGTGGCCTTGCCGGTTTCCGGAGAGAAACACAGCGATATTGAGAAAGGGTGCATCATCGAACGTCCGAAAGTGATTTACAACCCGAAGACACGCCGGTTTGTAATGTATTTTCATTTGGAACTCAAAGGAAAAGGATACAACGCAGCACGTGTCGGAATAGCCGTAAGCGATAGGGTGACAGGCGGCTACAAATTCCTGAAATCCTTGCGCCCCAATGCGGGCATTTTCCCTGCCAACATGACCGAAGCGCAAAAAAGCAGGAAATTGAACATCGCCGATTACGAAAAATGGTGGACGCCCGAATGGTACAAAGCCGTAAAGGACGGACTTTTTGTTCAGCGCGATTTGGAAACGGGGCAGATGTCGCGCGATATGACGCTCTACGTGGATGACGACGGAAAAGCATACCACATCTACTCTTCCGAGGATAATCTCACTTTGCATGTCGCCGAACTTTCGGACGATTTTCTCCATTATACGGGAAAATACATCCGTATTGCCCCCGCAGGACACAACGAGGCACCGGCTATTTTCAAAAAAGGCGGGAAATACTTTATGATTACCTCCGGTTGTACCGGCTGGGACCCCAATGCCGCCCGGCTGTTTTCGGCCGACAGCATCCTGGGCGAATGGATCGAACACCCCAATCCTTGTACCGGTAAGGATGCTCATTTAACTTTTCATTCGCAAAGCACGTATATCCTTCCGGTGCAGGGCAAAAAAGGCGCATTTATCTTTATGGCCGACCGGTGGACGCCTAAAACTCCGATGGACAGTCGCTATATCTGGCTACCGGTCCGGTTTCAAAACGGCTTGCCGGTACTGGAATGGCAGGACCCATGGGATTTGAGCGTTTTTGATAAACAAAATACGGAGAAAGAGCAAGTGACAGCCCTCATTCGCCGTGTCAACGACCATTGGCAGGCCACTCATCCGCAGCATGGAAACGCTTTCTGGCACACAGCCGCCTATCATACCGGAAATATGGCTGCCTATAACGTAACCCGCGACGAGCATTATCTTCGGTATTCCGAAGCATGGGCGGGAAAAAACGAATGGAGAGGCGCACCATCCAACGACAAATCCAAATGGAAATACCGTTACGGCGAAACCGGTGAACATGTCCTCTTCGGCGACTGGCAGACCTGTTTCCAGACCTATATCGACCTCTACAGCCTGCAAGCCGACGAGCGGAAAATCGCCCGCGCCCGGGAAGTCATGGAATACCAGATGTCCACAACAAACAATGACTATTGGTGGTGGGCAGACGGCCTTTACATGGTAATGCCGGTGATGACCAAACTGTATAAAGTGACCGGAAACGGCTTGTATTTGCAGAAACTGCACGAGTATTTTTCGTATGCAAAGGATTTGATGTACGATGCCGAAGCCGGATTGTTTTACCGCGACGCCAAGTATATCTATCCCAAACATAAAACCAACAGCGGGAAAAAAAGATTTCTGGGCGCGGGGCAACGGTTGGGTATTGGCCGCCCTGGCCAAAGTCTTGTCCGATTTGCCGGAAAACGATATACACCGGAACGAATACATCGAAGTTTTCCGCTCCATGGCCCAGGCGCTGAAGCAATCGCAACAGCCCGAAGGACACTGGACGCGGAGCATCCTCGACGCCAGGCAAGCCCCCGGATACGAAACGAGCGGAACAGCCTTTTTTACCTTCGGCTTCCTGTGGGGCATCAATAACGGTATTCTCAACTGCGCCGATTATTCCGGAACCGTTTCCGCTGCATGGAAATATCTAACCGGAATAGCCTTGCAACCCGATGGAACTGTGGGTTATGTGCAACCGATAGGCGAACGCGCCGACCAGCATATCGTAAACGCAGCAACCACCGCCGATTTCGGTGTCGGTGCATTCCTGCTTGCGGCGGCTGAAATGACCCGTTTCACAAGCGAAGGAGCGGCAATGCAATAAAAGCAGAATAATTAAAACATAACATTAATAAAACGTTCTTTGATATATTGGTTTATACGCAAAAAGCGTATCTTTGTGGTGGAAATAATAAAAAACAAGCCATGATAGAAACAATTTCATTAGATTCTAAAACAATTCTCGTCCGTGCCGACAAGGAAAACGATATTTTGGAAGTGATTGATTACATTGCCCGTAAGAGGGAACATGACCCTCTGGACGATTTGTTGAACTTCGCCTCCCAGCATAAAGTATTGGATAAGGAATACCGGTTTAAGCGGGAAGAATGTTATGAATAGACGGATTTTTGTGGACAGTAATGTTTGGGTTTACCTGTTTGCCAAGGATGATAATTCTAAAAGCGGGATTGCGGCGTCTTATCTGGCGGAAAATCGGAGAAACAGTGTTCTTGTCGTATCATATCAGGTATTGAATGAAGTGTGTAACGTGCTGAAGAAAAAACAGTTTTCTGAACCGGGACTTAAAATGGTGATTGAATACTTTTCTCAATTGTGCGTGATTCAGGATTATTCTACCGCTATTGCACTGCTCGCTTGCGACTTGAGGGAACAATATTCGCTTTCTTTTTGGGATAGCCATATCGTGGCAAGTGCATTGACCGCTAAATGCCAAATTCTCGCGAGCGAAGATATGAATGATAATCAACTGATTAATCAAGTGAGAATTAAAAATATTTTCAACAAGATTTAATGGCATAATGGATGTTGAGAGGGAAAAATAACAATCATTAAAAGCAAAAAGATAAACCGTTAGCGTGTAAATCAATATCAAAAAATTTACACGCTTTTTATTTTATAATATAACATAAGTCATGAAACAAAAAAACATTTGGATTATCCTGTTTATCTCGCTGTCCGCAACCGGATATGCACAGGAGGGCACCGACCGCAAATACTGGTCGGATTTGGCATATAAAATAGCCACCCCGGTATTAAGCAATATGAGTGAAGGCCAATTATCCGAAAACATGCTGCTGGAATTAAGCCCGACCTGGGACGGCCGGGACCAACGGGTATCGTACATGGAAGCCTTCGGCCGTTTGATGGACGGCATAGCGCCCTGGCTTTCCCTTCCCGATGATGATACTGACGAAGGCAAACAGCGGAAACAACTGCGCGAATGGGCGTTGAAAAGCTACGCCCACGCCGTCAATCCCGACAGCCCCGATTACCTCTTGTGGCGCAACGAAGGGCAACCGCTGGTGGACGCCGCCTGCATAGCAAGCAGTTTCCTCCGTGCGCCCCGGCAACTCTGGGAGCCGCTCGATTCGCTGACCAAACAGCGGTACATCGCCGAATTTCAACAACTGCGCCGCATCGACCCGCCCTATACCAACTGGCTGCTGTTCCCGGCAACGGTCGAAACATTCTTGCTTTCGGCCGGAGCGCAGTACGACATGTACCGCATCCACAGCGCTATCCGCAAAATCGAAGAATGGTACGTGGGCGACGGCTGGTATTCCGACGGCGAACATTTTGCCTTCGATTATTATAACAGTTACGTTATCCAACCGATGTATGTTCAGGTTTTGAAAGTATTGGCAGACAGAAAAATAAGGCTGCGTGACAAACAGGCTGATTTTGCGCAACGGCAATACGCAACGGCATTAAAAAGGATGCAGCGTTTCGGGATTATTTTGGAACGTTTAGTATCTCCCGAAGGTTCATTCCCGGTGTTCGGGCGTTCGATGACTTACCGGCTGGGTGTTTTGCAACCCTTGGCTTTACTCTCATGGACAGAAAGTTTGCCCGAAGAATTACCCGAAGGACAGGTACGCGCCGCCCTGACTGCTGTAATGAAACGCATGTTTTCGGTAGATGGGAATTTCAATGAAAAGGGATTTTTGCAACTCGGCTTTGCCGGGCATCAACCCCATTTGGCCGACTGGTACACCAACAACGGCAGCCTGTACCTGACTTCCGAAGTTTTCCTTCCTTTAGGTTTACCCGCCAATCATCCGTTTTGGACGTCGCCCGCCGAAGACTGGACGGCTAAAAAGGCGTGGAGCGGTGCGGAATTCCCTAAAGACCACGCCATAAATAATTAATAATTAATAATTGAGAATTATGAATTGTAAAGGATTGTTTTACATTATATTGTTGCTATTAACAGTTGTTTTGATGTCATGCACATCACGCAAAGAAACATTTGAAGCCGGCGACAAAACATTTTTA
>JAITCT010000168.1 GCA_031282925.1 Dysgonamonadaceae bacterium
CAGTGTCAATGCATACAGGAACGCACCCGTATGGAAAAACTTTAAGAACATCGGCACTTATCCGGCCGGCATCCACATCATTAACGGGGAAAATTTCACCGTAAATTCCGGCACTAAAATTAAACTTACCGCTAAATTACTCCCCCATGATGCGGTGCCGGCAATCATTTGGACAAGCAGCAACAAAAGCATAGCATCGGTAGTTGACGGCACTGTAACCGCCTATGCTCCAGGCGAAACAGTCATCACCGCAACTACCGGTAACGGAATCTTTAAAGATTCGTGCAAAATAACGGTAAAACCCGGAAATAATGTCCCCGCTTTATAGAGAAATTACGAAATACGCAGGGGCGCGCTCCCGATAATCATGATGTACCCGCGTAGGGGCGCACCCGCGTGTGCGCCCCTACGCCCTCCCGACCGGTTGAACCTGTCAGGATAGGCTGTGCCTCGCGCCAACCTCGGATAACCCGTTTCCTTGTAACTTGTAACCCGTAATTGCGTATAAATTTTTATCTGTCTGCGTGTCAAATCAATTATTTCCTGTAAATTTGCACCTTAATTTTAAATGAATTAACGAATGACAAATAAAGAGAATCAGCCGGTTACGAAGATTTTGGCAAAATCGTTTCCTCAAAAGGATATTCACGGAGCTATTTCCATGCCGGTATACATTACGGCTGCCTTTGAGTTTGAAACGGCAGAAGAAATGGAGGACGCTTTTTTAGGCAAAAACGGGAAACATACTTATACCCGGATTTCCAACCCGACGGTTGAAGCGTTTGAGGCGCGCGTTCAAACAGCTTCCGGTGCAAAACATGTAATGGCTGTAGCTTCCGGAATGGCTGCCATATCGGGCGTTTTCATGACTGTCGCCTCTGCCGGTTCCAATATTGTTACTTCCCCGCATCTTTTCGGAAATACCTTTTCGCTGTTTCTCTTCACGCTGAAAGAATTCGGGGTTGAGGTACGGCTCTGTAATCTGTTGGACGTCCGGGAAGTGGAAAAACAAATTGATGAAAATACCTGTGCGGTGTTTACGGAAATCATTACCAATCCGCACATGGAAATTGCCGATTTGGCGGCACTGGCGGAAGTTTCGCATAAAAAAGGCGTTCCCTTGATTGTTGACTCGACCATTGTACCCTGGACTTCGTTTAAGGCGCCTGATTTCGGCGTAAACCTCGAAGTTATTTCCAGTACCAAATACATTTCAGGCGGGGCGACAAGCATCGGAGGATTAATTTTAGATTACCAAACCTTCGATTGGAGGCAATCAAAGCGGCTTAAAAGTCTGGCGGAAAAAGTGGGAAAACGGGCATTCCAGGTGAAATTCCGGGCAGAAACCGGCCGGAATATGGGTGCGGTAATGGCTCCCCAAACGGCCTTTTTGCAGAATTTGGGTTTGGAAACCATGGAACTGCGTTTCCGGCAAGCGGCTAAGACCTGTTTGGAGCTTGCTCTGTTCCTGAAAAAAATACCTGAAATTAAACAGGTGAATTACAATGGGCTGTCATCCGATCCTTTTCATGAGACAAGCAAAAAACAGTTCGGGGATTATCCGGGCGCTATGCTCACTTTCCGTTTGGAAAACAGGGCGGCTTGTTTTGCCTTTATCAACCGGTTGAAAATTATCCGGAGAGCGACAAACTTATTTGATAACAAATCTTTGATCATTCATCCCGAATCAACCATTTACGGAACGCTAAGTCCCGAATATAAAAAAATTGTGGAAGTTCCGGACAATATGTTACGTCTGTCGGTCGGACTGGAAGACATAGAAGATTTGAAAGCGGATATTTTGCAGGCGTTGATTCATTGAAGCGGCAAATAAAAATTTAATTTGTTTAAGCCGCTCATTCACAAATTATATTTTGCCCGGGTTTTGCAGGCGCACCTGCAAAAAAACACAAAGAGGGTGGGCAAAACATTATAAACCGGTTTCTTATGGAAAAGAATAAACAGAAAAAGGGTATGTTTGAAAATATAGATTTCAAAGAAATCGCACAAAATCCCGATTTTAAGGAAGACAGCGTGCGCGAAGTTATTGTTTTGCCTATACTTAAGGCGTTGGGCTATACGGAAAACAATATCGTGCGCAGTAAGACCCTTGAACACCCATTTTTAAAAATTGGTAGCAACAAGAAAATTCCTATTAAACTTGTTCCCGATTATACATTGAAGGTGGAAAATAATTTTGCATGGGTACTTGATGCAAAAGCGCCAAACAAAAAAATCGTAAATGATGAAAATGTTGAACAAGTTTACAGTTACGCCACACATCCTGAAATTCGCAGCATCTATTTCGCATTGTGCAACGGCATTGAATTTTCACTTTTCCGCACTTCTGATACCAATACGCCAATTCTCTATTTCGCTGTTGATGAAATCGAAAATTATTGGCAGAAACTTGCGATGTTTCTTTCGCCCAACAGTTTTCAAACAGGGAAAAATATTGTGTATGAAGATACTAAAAATCAATTGTTCAATTACAAAAATCGCCCTCTTCTCGAAGAAATCCCCGTGAAAAAACAAAAAGCCAAACGGCATTTCGGCGTTCATGGGTATTTTACGCGCCAATCGTGGAATATCGTACAAGAATATATTAAAAACTACACAAAGCCAGGCGATTTGGTGCTTGACCCTTTTGGCGGAAGTGGTGTTACTGTGATAGAAGCGTTGATGACAGGACGGAAAGGAATAAATATAGACCTTAATCCGATGGCTGTTTTTATTGTTCAATCGTTGGTTGCCCCTGTTGAATCGGCAGAATTAGCGCAGGCATTTGAAGATGTGAAAAA
>JAITCT010000228.1 GCA_031282925.1 Dysgonamonadaceae bacterium
CCCGCCGTTTTCATTTGTTTATCGGAATTTCTGATTGAAGCCAGTAGGGATTGATTCCGCGCATTACCGGTAAGCGTCAAATCTTCAACCAGCAGAATTGCAAACTGTTCTCCGCTTAATTTGTCATATACAAGCGATATTAAATCCTGTTTCGATTGACAAAATGCCAGTAAAGACTTGTATTGGGCATTTTTAAACAAATACGGATTACCGGTCGGGATAGATTTCAAAGTTGATTGCCATGCGGCAAACAGGGCTTGGAAAGTCTTAACGTCATTTGACGGCAGTTTTGCAATATCACTCTTTATAAGAGATATTTCCGCATCATTAAACCTGACGGTTTCCAAAACGGCTTTGCCGTCTGCAATTGCTTCTGCCAAAGTATGCGGTTGCCATGGCCATACCTTCCTGTAATGTTGCGCAATATTACCCAGGTAAGTGCCGTGCAAAGCCGTTCTTGGATGAAATACTCTCTGAAACTCGTTGATTTTACTTTCCCATTCGTATCCATGCGGATGATCGTCCGCACCCTTTTTGATGGATGCATGAGTGTAAACATAACCGCCTACGCTTTCTACGGCCCATAAATCAACAGCGCTATTGTCGAATGTAGCCCCGCTTCGGGTATAAATTTCACATCCGGGATACCGGTAGGAGTTGTAAAACAAATCAAAAGAAGCTAACGGTTCATTGGGTACATAATAGTGAGAAAACGGAGAAGGCGGCCACTCCCAGTAGTCGGTTATTCCGCCCGACCAGCTGACGCCATTGTAACGCAGTGATGCCGTATCGGACTGGATGGCGTCGTCTGCCTTGAAATTAGGGAAACCAATCGTATCGCCGTTCAGGCATTTTGCATACACGTCGGCAACGCCTGTCGGATTGTATGTACCGTAGCTTGAGAGTAATATCGCGTCCACAGGTCTTGGAAACCGTTCTTTGATGCGGGCATTAAGTCCCCATGAAAAATCTCCCTCATGGCAGCCATAATCATTATTGTAATGTGTTACCTTTTCGGTGGAGTCATATTCCGTTATCCAAATCTGCGGGTCTCCTTCCGAAAGGACGGTAAAAGTATTGTAAACGGCTAAAGTGTCCTGTTTTGCTCTTAATCCGGATGCAAATATCGGAACATTTTCCTCTACCAGCCCATTGATATTTACTGTCGTGGTAGTTGACAGGCCGTTCCAGTAGGGTCTTACCAGAATATAATAATAATCTGAAACCGGTATGAATATATCTATTTTTGAATGTGGATTGGGTAGAACCCCGGTCGCCCACGAATAGGTTTCCGGTTCGGAAGAACTGAATACGTGAATGATAAGGAAAACACTGTCGCTTGGAGTGGTTGCACTTACGGAAACCATCTGCCCGGCATTAAATTGGCGCATATTATAATAGGTATAGGAGAACCGAACGCTGTCGAAATACAGATAATTCAATATAGAGTCGTTAACGTATGAATCTCTTTGTCCTGCATAGTGATTGAAAGAACCGGCTTTCGCCGTCTCTAAATATTTGTCATACGCCGACGAAGATATTTTTGCTTTGCCTGCGTCTGTGGATAAACGGATAAATTCTATTGCCGGGATTTCTTCCTTTCCGGTAGAAAAGGCAATCGTATTGATTCCTTTCTTTATATTTACCTTTTCCGATAAAGTAACCGCCTGCCAGTTTTCTTTTGTAAACTGGATTGCCAGCGTACCCCATTGCTTTATGCAGGGATTCAGAAGCGCCCGGCAACGGACGGGTCATTTTGTTATCTTTTTTAGAGACGGCTTCCAGGTAATCTTTAAATTCCGGGCGCTGGTTTCTTTTTTAATCCGGAACGTATCCCCAATACGGCGTCCAGGACTATCAGTACGCCGTTCCATGCCGTATGGCCGGCCATACGGACATATTTACTGTCGTTGTAATAATCGCTGTCTTTTTCGGCCTTGTCCGTAAGGATTTGCCTTGCATTCTGCAAATAACGTTCCGCTTCGCGGATGGGGTGTTTTAATTCTGCCATAAATTTTTTTATTAATTTAAATCATGTGATTGGCTTGAAGCCATTTTTTCCCTTTTGGGGTCAGGCAATAAATTAGAAATACAGCACAGGGTATTCCTGTTAGCGCCAAAATAATTAGTGTTCCCATTCTTTATTTCTTCTTATTCCTGTTTTTGCCTGTAAAGTTCGTTTTCATACTATAGATTTAATTCTTCAATAATTTTTTTCAAAACATGATCCTGAATATCTTCACATTCTGATTTATCATATATTGACAATAATATAGACTGTTTAAGTATGAATATAAAAACAGGTAATTACCCTTGCTCCTCCTTTTTTTCCTTTGCCTTTGCTTGTGATGGATAATCGGATTTTATGACAATTATATCCAAGAAAAACTCCCGTTTGTGGTTCTTCCTGAAGAATATCAATTAACTTTACATATTCAACTTTCAGTGAAGGATATTTTTTCATTAATCGTTTAAGTTCTCTTTCTAATCGACGGGTAGGAAAAACATTATAATTCATCAAGCAATTCTTTCGCTGTTTTGAGTTTTAGCGCTCCCTGTTTATGCAAATATACATCTTTTGCCGCCTCTTTCAAATCTTCCTTTAATGATAATGCAGACTTGGATATCGGTTTTGTTTCCTTTACAAGGGAAAGGCTGTCCGGTACTCCCATGCCGAACATTACTTCACTATCTAAAATATCTACTAACACTTTCATAATCGTTTATTATTTTCGCTACAAATTTAATTAATAGTGTTAATGTAAATTAGATTTTCTATATTACGTGCGTGTATGTATCTTTGGCGGATGAAATATAACAATTATCAAAATAACGAAAAGAGCCTTCGGTCTTTGACGGGCTTTAGCCC
>JAITCT010000282.1 GCA_031282925.1 Dysgonamonadaceae bacterium
ATATCACACAGGCCGGAATATTTTCCCGGCAAAACTCTACATTCATGTAGTTATTTTTAATGCATTATTACAATAAAGTAGGGAAGCCGCCCTTTTGAAATGCACCCCTTACATCGGGGGCATTTCAAATTGTCGCAGTGCGGTTGTGAATCCCGTCATTCCCGTGCAACCGGGAGTAGAAACTGGTCGCAACAACAGGCGTTCAACCCTGATCATTGAGGGCGCACCCATGTGTGCGCCCTTGATCATCGGGGGGCGCCGCCCTGAATCATCGGGGGGGGGGGCACACACAGGTGCGCCCCTACGCCTCGCGCCGTCTATTTTGACAGGTTGAACCTGTCGGGATAAAAGGCACGAGGCACAGCCTCGCACCAACCGAGGGAGGGTTAATTCTTTTTTTGAGGTGCTGTTTTTTTATTGCAATCAATCCCGTCAAGGATTAAAGCCCGGTAGAAATGATTGATTCCGCACCAACCGAGGGCATGTCAAAATCACGTTGCATCTCTACGAGATGCCGGTTGGGGAGGGATATATTCATTTTCTACCGAACTGTGCATCTCTGCGAAATACCGATTCCATGCTCATCAACATACATGCCTGAAAAAACAGCGCCTCAAAAAAGATTTAGCCAAATTTTCTCAAAGTTTGGAAATAACGTTTATTTTGTATTACCTTTGCTGCTAACTAATATATCAAAAAACATGAATACCGAAAAAATAGTAGGAAAAAGGATTAAATCCTTACGGGAATCCCAGTCTATCGGTTTGGAGGAGATGGCGGAACGCACCGGTCTGGATGTGGAACAAATCAACCGTATTGAAAGCGACAAGGAATTGCCTTCGCTGGCGCCGTTGATTAAGATTGCTCGGGCTTTGGGCGTCCGTTTGGGTACTTTTTTGGACGACCGGGATGCTCTGGGACCTGTTATTTCCCGTAAAACCAACCGGCAGGAAGGCTTCAGGTTTTCTACTACCCGGACGGTTTCCCGTACGCACATGGATTATTACTCTTTGTCGGCTGATAAATCGGGACGGCACATGGAGCCGTTTATCATCCGGGTTGCACCAAGGGAGGAGGACGATTTTCAGCTTTCATCTCACGAAGGCGAAGAGTTTATCTTCTGCCTGGACGGTGCCATTGAGGTAACTTACGGAGAGGATACTCATATTCTCGCGGAGGGCGACAGTATTTATTACGATTCCATTGTCGCCCATCATGTCCATGCCGCCGATGCAAGGGGCGCTAATATTTTGGCGGTTGTTTATACGCCTGTGTGAGAAGGATGAAGGGTGAGATGTAGTTCGTATTTCGTAATTGAATTGATATGATTTTATCAGAAAAAACTATTGGCCAATGGCTTGAATATTGGGCGGAAACAACGCCTGATAAAGAATATATTGTGTATTCCGACCGTGATTTGCGGTTCACGTGGAAGCAGTTCAACGAAAGAGTGGACAATATGTCGAAGGGATTGATTTCCATCGGAGTAACAACCGGTACGCATGTGGGGATTTGGGCGACCAATGTCCCCGACTGGCTGACCTTTCTGTATGCTTCCGCTAAAATCGGGGCGATTGCCGTTACCGTCAATACCAATTACAAACAGCATGAACTGGAATACCTGACGGAAGATTCGGACATTCATACCTTATGTATTACCGAAGGCGTTTTCGACGGTTCGTATGTGGATATGGTGAATGCCATGCTTCCCGAATTGAAGACTTCGCAGCGGGGGTATGTCAAAAGCAAACGGTTTCCGTACCTGAAAAATGTGGTCTTTATCGGTCAGGAAAAATATCGCGGCATGTATAACACCGCAGAGTTGTTGTTGCTGGGGCAAAACATTTCCGGACAAAAGTTGAACGAACTGAAAAGCAAAGTGAATTGCCGCAATGTAGTCAATATGCAATATACTTCGGGGACAACGGGCTTTCCCAAAGGCGTGATGCTCACGCATTACAATATAGTGAACAACGGCTATTTTACGGGCGAAGGAATGCACTTCACGCAGGACGATAAACTTTGTTGCTGCGTGCCGCTATTCCACTGTTTCGGAGTGGTTTTGGCAACAATGGCCTGCCTGACGCACGGGACTACCCAGGTGATGGTCGAACGGTTCGACCCTTTGCTTGTCCTGGCTTCCGTCCACAAAGAACGATGTACGGTTTTACATGGCGTTCCGACGATGTTTATTGCGGAAATGAACCACCCGATGTTTTCCATGTTCGACGTCAGTTCATTACGAACCGGCATTATGGCCGGTTCGCTATGTCCCATTGAGTTGATGCGTAAAGTAACCGAACAACTGCATGTTACGTACATCACCAGCGTTTACGGCCTCACCGAATCTTCGCCGGGAATGACCCATTCGGTGATAGAAGACCCTTTTGAAGCGCGTTGCACTACGGTCGGCAAGGAATATCCGTTTACGGAAGTGAAAATTATTGACCCCGATACGGGTAAAGAATGTCCTGCCGGCGTTCAGGGGGAAGTTTGCTGTAAAGGTTATCTGGTGATGAAAGGTTACTACAAGAATCCGAAAGCAACGGAGGAGGTGATTGACAAAAACGGATTCCTTCATTCGGGCGATTTGGGCGTAAAGGACGAAAACGGTTATTACCGGATCACCGGACGCATTAAAGATATGATTATCCGCGGCGGGGAAAATATTTATCCCCGTGAAATTGAGGAATTTTTATACCGGTTGCCGGGAGTGAAAGACATTCAGGTAGCCGGTATGCCATCCGAAAAGTACGGCGAAGAAGTGGCTGCTTTCATTATCCCTGAAGATAATGCGAATCTGACGTCCGATGAAGTGCGTGAGTTTTGCCGCGGGAAAATCGCCCGGCATAAAATCCCGAAATATGTTTTCTTCGTCAAAACTTTCCCCTTGACGGGAAGCGGGAAGATTCAGAAATTCAAACTTAAAGACGTCGGATTGGCGATGTTGAAGGAACAGTTGTAAAAAAGATCGCCGAATTACACGGCTTCCGCCTTGTCCCAAAGCGAACCGCTCTTACGGATTTGCCGGAAGGCATAAACAAACAGCAAAAGAGAAATAACGGAAAGCCACCAGGTATTCCCATAACCCAAAGCATCCAGCCGTTCCATTTGCGCGGAATCTTCCTGATAGACGGTATAAAGGACAACGCCGGTAAAATTATGTATGAAATGCGCAATAACGGGAATCCACAGGCATTTGGTAAAATCCAGCAAGTAACCGAAATAAGCGCCCAACAGCAGTCGCGGAATAAAACCGTAGAACTGAAAATGAACAAAACTGAAAATAAAAGCGGCAGACCAAATAACAATGTGTTTGTTGCGAATCATACTGCCGAAAATCCGCTGGAGCGTTCCCCTGAAAAGAAATTCTTCCCCGACAGCGGCAAAAACAGCCACAATCAATATATTGAAAATAATATCCTGCATATTTGTAGTGCGCAGCATGGATTCGGTCAGTTCGGCGCCGGTTTCTTCCATGGATTTGATATAGGCTTCCACACCTTTTAAAAAATCCGGCAAAACCATTTGCCGGTTCCACTGGGTAATCAAATTCAGGAATGGAAGAATAAAAATCATGCTTAGAACAGTCCAAAACACGGTTGAACCGTAAAACGGAGTATTCAGATAAAGATAATCCTTGTAGTTCTCGCCGAATAGATAAGCGGTCAGCAAAGCGGGGAAAATAAAAACACCCAACTGGTTAAGGAATTGCATATCCCTCAAATAAACCGGATAAGCGGCTATGTTTGCCATCATTTCGTTGATGGCCTCTGCATTGAAACCCGACTTCAACGCAATAAGGAATGCGGAAGCTACACTTCCGGCTACGGTTCCGACAATTATGATTCCAACAAACAGAATGAACTGGACAATGCCGCCCGAATCTTTGTATACGCCTCTTAAAACCATTACCTTAATCTCTGTTGGAAAAGTATTTCATAAACTGAATCCGTTCGTGTAAAGACGGGTCTTGAATTTCATCAAAATTCAACTGTTTTTTGACTTCTTCTATTGACTTGAATTCTTTGGCAAGCATCCACTCCTCCAAACTCCGGTTCATTGCCTGGATAATTTCATTCCCGTGCTGGTAAACGGTGCTGCACAATTCGACGGCCGAAGCCCCGCACAGAATACATTTGATAATGTCTTCCCAATCGTGAATGCCCGTACAGGAGGCGATTGAAACATCGGGAAGTTTTGCGCCGACAAGGGAAGTCCACCTGAGCGTATCCGCAATTTCGGCATTCGAGCTGAACACATATCCCGAATTTGCCTGCATCAGGTGAATATCAATATCCGGCTGATAAAAACGGCTGAAAAGTACAACTCCATCCGCGCCTGCTTTTCGTACATCATCCGTCAATTTTACAATGTGACTGAAATATTTGCTCATTTTCACAATCACCGGAATATTCACAAGGGATTTGACTTGCCGGGTAATACACACATAAATGTTCTCAACCGTATTTTCAGGCCGGTCGATTTCGGTATTCAGCCCGAAAATATTCAACTCAATCGCGTCGGCGCCGGCCGTTTCAATCTTGCGGACAAAATCAATCCATCCGTTGTTGCGATAACAGTTAATACTTGCTATAACCGGAATACGGCACGATTTTTTGGATTTCTTTATCAATTGCAGGTAATCGTCCAGTTGCATTCCATTGAGGGAATTGAGGACATAATCGTGCGCTTTCGGCGAATCCGTCCAGGTGTTTTTACCGGTTTGTATTTCAATCTGTTCCTCAAATATCGAAGGCAATATGACGGCGCCCGCCCCTGCCTTTTCAAGCGCTGTGTTTTTTTCCGGAGTATTCGTTAAGCCTGAACTTCCTATGAGGACAGGGCTAATTAAATCTAAACCCGCAAAATTCGTCGTTAAAATCTTCTCCATATATTATTGTATGAATTAAATTTAATTACAAGGCGCAAAGCTATCAAATTTATTTTTATAATCCAATTTTTAGCGGTGCTAATATGTAAAGACAGATTCAAGTTACCAATGCAACAAAATGGAAAAACCTGTTTACAGGGTCATCAAAGTTAAGATTTTTTCTTGGTCTTCGATTGATTTTATGCTGAATATTTTTGACAAATTCGTCATCGCAATTAATAAAAGGCTGTTTTTCAGGTATATACTGACGGATTAATCCGTTGGTGTATTCATTCAGTCTCCGCTCCCATGAGGAATATGGATGTGCAAAATAATATTCGGCATCCAGTTTTTGAGCAATTTTCTTATGTTCATAAAATTCGCTGCCATTATCGGAAGTGATGGAATGAACGAAGTTTTTATAGGGCATCATCATCAGGAACAGTTCCTTTGCCGGCGCTTTCGCATTTTTGCCA
>JAITCT010000286.1 GCA_031282925.1 Dysgonamonadaceae bacterium
CGCCTTGCCGTTCTTGAATTCAATGCCCTCCACACCAAGCGGGGTATTGATGGAAATGTAAGTCCTGTTCACTGTAACAGTATTTTTTTGTGGATTAACAATTTCGCGCAGTTCGTTCGGGAATCCCTGCAGCCAGCCTGCATCCCTATAAAGAACTTTACCGCCCGGTTTTTCTTCATTCAGGCGGCTGACAGCTACCGCCGGACGGGGTTTTTCCTTCAGCCCGATCAGCCGGCGGACATGCATTTGATCCTCTGCGATAAAGCAGCATGAAGCAGACATGATTGCCCGTTTGATGTTTTCCGACCCCTTGGAAACCGGCATCTCAAACAGCAGTTTAACCGTGTAAAGGGTTTCACCCTTCCTGCTGTCTTCCGTTATTTCCATTTCATTCACTTTCCGGATGTGATTCGTCCGGTTGTACAATCCGTGATAATCCGCCTGTACGTTTCGGGAAAGGCAGAACCGGCGCAGCGGATACCGGGCAATCTTAATATTTTCACGGCAGACAAATGTAATTCAGTTAAATAATCAGCTTTTCCGGCGGAAACATACCTTTACCGGATACAGACAGTTTGAATATGACGGTTGAAAATGGAACAGGTGTCTTCCGAAGACCGGCAATCTGCTGTATGTCAATAATCTATTCAAAAGGTAATTATATGGAAACTCTCAATCATGACGAATCGAATTTACCGGATAAACCCTGTACGGTCTGCTGAAAAACGGCAGCGCATCCGGCAGGGCTTTTCCCTGCATACCTGTCGCCGTCCGGGATGGCCGCCTCCGGGGAGGCCGGCGCCGCTTCCCCGTACCGGGCGGCCTGCTTGCGGCCTTTGGCCTCCGGGGCTTTCACCCTGTTACTGATGATGGAGAGCAGCGTCCGCTCAGGCGGTTCGGCACGTCAACACAAACATCCCGGCAGCCATCGCCGAATCTGCTGTTCCGTTCGATGAATTCTTCGCTGAAAGCGTAATGAATATCCCCCGTATAATGTGGATGGTGGCAGTATGAAACCGGTTTAACAGTCCCGGCTGTCCCTTCCTGACGGTTACGGTACGGATGGCGGGACAGGCGCCTGCGTCCCGGCAGTCGGCATACGGCCCTGTTTTGCCTTTCCCGCATTTCCCGTGTACACGTTCCCGGTGCATCCGCCCGGCAGGGTCTGCCACATCGCGAATGTTTACCTCCACATCTTGAATGTTTACTTCCACATCCCGAATGTTTACCTCCACATCCTGAATGTTTACCTCCCCTTTTTTAAAATCCACTTCAACTTTTTGAAGGTTTAGCTCCCCTTTTTAAAAATTTAGCAAAACGTCCTGAAAGTTTGGTTCAACCATTATACTTTGCTTTTATATCTCTGTTAAAGCTGTCTTACCCCCGTTATTGCGGCGAAGAGAATACCTGCAATCTTCTGAAATCTTCGTGTCTTCGCGCCTTCTTGTTTACAAAAAAATAGTTTATAAATAAAATAATACGGTATATAATAAGGAATGGGGGAGTATTTACCTGTTTTTGATTTTTCCCTTGCTTTATTCGAAAATTCGCCTTACTTTTGCCGCAACTTAATTAAAAAATCTTAATTGAAAACCGAACTGCTATGAAGTCCGTTAATTTTAAAAAATCAATCCTGTATTGTGTGGTTTTATTCATGTGCATTTCCCATGCTGCGTATCCTTACGGGGAAACAAATGACGTTGACGTCCGGGCGTTGGCGCTGGGAAATGTCAAAGCCTTGAGCCGGGGCTTGTCGAATCCGGCATATTTGGCTTTCAGGGAACAAAAAGAATTGGCGGCGTCCGTTTACAGTCGTTTCGGAATGAAAGAATTGAATACCGCGAGTATTTATGCTTTGATTCCCAACCGGACGATTGACGCCGCTTGCCTGTTATCCGCTTATGGTTACGAAGATTACCGGTTGTTGCAGGGACAGGTGAATTTGGCTGAAAAGCTGTCTTCTTCCTTTTCAATCGGTACAAATCTAACTTACCTCCATGAAAATTCGATATTGGAGCCGGAAAGCAAGCATTACCTTTCGGCCGGTATCGGGTTCTGTTACCGCATCAATGAATCGTTTGAGGCGGCTTTCACTGTGGAAAACCTTCTGCGCACAGGCAGTTTGCTTCCTGTGAGCTGCAACCTGGGAATTAACTGCCGGTTGTTGCCGGACTGTTTTGCTTTGCTTGAAACCGGTTATGATTTCGGCAAACAGTTTGATGTGAAAGCCGGAATCGAGTACGAAATGGCCGGTACATTCTCTGTCCGCGCCGGATTCGGAAGCCGGTCGAAAACGCCTTCCCTGGGTGCGGCTTATACCGGAACGCAATGGAAAACGGAAGTTGCGTTTCTACTTCATCCCGTTCTGGGTCTGTCAAGCGCTATTGGAATATCTTGTTTTTTTAATCTCTAATCCTACCACCCAGCCCCCTGAAGGGGGGATTTAGCGTAGCGAAATATTCAAACGCACTGCCCCAACTCCCCCTTTAGAGGGTTGGGGGGGGGGTAAAAAACCAAATCCAAATGAAACCATTATTTATTATTATTTTATCATTTATTATCAGCGAATTAAACGCTCAAATCAATTTCGGCAACACCGAATGGATGCAGTATCCGGAAGAGCTGGCCGCATCGGAAGAAACCGGGACCAGCGATTTGGAACAGATTTTTGACGAATTGTCTTACCTGAGCGAGCATCCGTTTAACTTGCATACCGTTACCAAAAAAGACCTGGAACGGCTTCCTTTCCTGACGGATATCCAGATCGAAAACCTGCTTTATTACCTTTATAAATACAGTCCTTTGGTTGATATTTACGAACTGAAAAACGTGGAAGCGATGGATTTGCAGACCATTACGTATCTTTTGCCTTTTGTATATGTCGGCGATACGGTTCAACCCTCCGGCTTCCGGTGGAAAAATATTTTCCGGTATGGAAAACAGGAAGCGATGATCCGGTCGGATTACACTTTTCAGAAAAAAGCCGGTTATCAAAAAACCTCGCCGGAAGAAACAGCCGCCAACCCCAACAAGCATTATCTCGGAGAACCGTATTACCTTTCTTTGCGGTACGGATTCAATGATAAGGATATTCAATGGGGATTCGCCGCCGAAAAAGACGCCGGCGAAGCATTTTGGAACAAACATCACAAAGGTTTTGACCATTACGCTTTCAACGTGAACCTGAAAAACCGGGGAATTTTGGAAAACCTGCACATTGGCGATTACCGCTTGTCGTTCGGGCAGGGCTTGGTGATGAACACAAACTTTTCAACCGGAAAAACTTCTTTCATCACCAATATTAATCAAACAAATGAAAGCATCAAACGCCATGCTTCCCCAAGCGAAACGGGTTTTTTCCGCGGACTTGCCGGCGCTTTGAAATTCAATAACCTGCAAATCAATTTATTCTATTCTCACCGTAAACAGGACGCCAATGCCGACAGCGCAACCGTCTATTCTTTCAAAACAGACGGCTACAACCGCATTCCCGGCGACATTGACAGGCGAAAAACGGCTACCGTTGACATGGGCGGTTCGCACATCCGCTGGCGAAACGAATCGTTCCATCTCGGATTGACATTTGTTTACTGTTCTTTCGGGGGAAAACGGCTGAATCCCGACCCGAAACCCTATAATCTGTTTTATCTGAGAGGGAAAAGCCATTTCAATACCGGAATGAATTACGGTTTCGGCGGCAAAAGGTTTTCGTTCAAAGGAGAAACGGCTTGGGATGCTGCCGGCAAATGGGCGACAGTCAACAACCTGTTGATAAACCCCGCTTCATCGGTGAATTTGATTTTTTCTTACCGGAATTATGCCCGCGATTATAATGCATTCTACGCCAAAGCATTTTCGGAATCCTCCGGCGTGCGCAATGAAACCGGTTTTTACGCGGGCATCAAATTTCACCCGTTTCCCCGGTGGGAATTATCGGCGTATGCGGATTATTTCCGGTTTCCCTGGTTGAGATACGGAGTTCATTCGCCTTCTTCCGGCGTGGACGGTTTGGTTCAGGCCGTTTACAAACCGGACGGGAACTGGCAAATGCAATTGCGGTACAAATACAAGGAAAAGGAAAAAAACGCCGTTCTGGAAAACGGCAACAAGACTTTTATATTGCCTTACCAACAGCAGCGTTGGCAATTCAGGCTCGATTACCGGCTTAAAAACTGGGAGCTGAAAACGCAGGCTGATTACAACCGCTATACCGGTAACCGGCAATCGCAATCCGGCTGGTTATTGACGCAAACGGCAGGCTTTTCCCCCGATAAATCCAAATGCCGGATTGACGGCGGTTGGGGTTATTTCCATACGGGCGACCGGAACAGCCGAATCGGTATTTACGAGAAAAATATCCTTTATGCCTTTCATTATCCGGATTTTTACGGCGAAGGGCTTCGTCTTTATATGATTGTCAAATGGAAAATCGCTCCCGCGCTGACGATTTACCTTAAAATGGCAAATACGCGGTACTTTGACCGGAATGTAATCGGTTCGGATTTGGAAGAAATACAGGGACGGGACAAGACGGATGCATATTGCCTGCTGCGGTATGTGTGGTGAATCGGCAATTTTATTATAAATTTTTGCCATATCCACAGGTTATTTTAATTATTTCATGTATCTTTGCGCCGGCATTTAAAAATACAGTCCGTTTCAAAGCAACCACAGCCCCTTTCCATGCGGCGTCGGTTATAAAGCGGGCAAACGGCAACGCAGCGGTTGCAACCGTATCTTTTGCGGGAGCAATTACCGCTCGTTTCCGGGGAGAGGCATGGATCAGGGCGGAAACTTTGGAGGCGCGTTCAGTGAAAAATATAAAATAATTATAAAAAACAGGTGAATTTTGATATATTTGTATGGCATTTTAATTATTTCTTGTATCTTTGCGGCAACATTAAAAAAAATGAAAAACTTAAAAATATTTTCCCTGATTGCTTCGCTAAAGGCTTACGGTAACGGCTGCGATTTGTTTACTTCTCCGGTGTCATTGCGAAGAAAATAGCCGGCAATCCGGAAATTTTTTATCCGTTTGTATGTAGTTGAATAATTTTTTGTATATTTGCGGCAATATTTGCCGGTAAATAAATGACAAAATGAAGAAAATAAAGCCGTTTCCGGCGCTTTTTACCGTTTTCGCGGTGCAGGGGCGTTTTTGGAGAGGCGGAGATTTCGGAAAGTACGTTCGGTAACAGATATCGGATAATTGTAAAAAACAGATGAAATTTTGATAAAAAATATATTTTAAATTTAAATTATGTTCATATGAAAAAAATTAGCTTTTTGTTATTATTTTGTGCATTGGTTTTTGCACAAATTCGAGCGGAGATAGCTAGGGGAACGTGGGGTAACGGTTTCTCGTGGGAGATTTCCAACGACAGTGTATTAACCGTTTCCGGGGCAGGGGAAATGCCGGTGCTCTCCAGGCAGGACTTACCGGTAGGGGAAGAACCTTATACGGGAGGTGAGATAAATCCGATTTACCCTCATTTTGCAGGCGTAACCACCACCACTCCATGGTATGCCCATCGGAAAGCGGTTAAGCAGATTGTTCTACAGGCAGGTATAACTTCTATCGCGGAGTACGCTTTTTACAAGTGTAAAAACTTGTCCGGCATTCAGATACCGAGTTCTGTTACAAAAATTAAGGAAGGCGCTTTCGGCGACTGTAACGGTTTGCAGGCTATAATGTTTCCCTCTTCGGTAACCTCTATTGGGGATGACGCTTTTAATTTCTGTTCCGGCCTGACACGGTTAACTATTCCCATGAGTGTAAAAGTGATCGGACACCGTGCCTTTTTGGGCTGCAGCAACCTTGCGAATCTAACTTTAGCCGAAGGGATTGAGACCATTAACAGTGAAGCCTTTCGCGGTCTTCCTTTGACCTCGATAACAATTCCGGCTTCGGTGAAATATATTGGCAACGGAGTTTTTAACGACTGCCATGCTTTGGTGAACATTACGGTGGCCGGTAAAACTCCTGCGGGTATAGGAGCCGACGTATGGAATTATTTGCTTACAGCGAACGGCGCTTCCGGAGAATATCCCGAATTCTACCGTGACGCTTACAGTGAAGCAGGATGGGATTTGACGAAAGGCGTCGGTAAAACGGCTCTTTATGTGGTTCCCACCGGTGCGGCGGCAACTTATAAAAAGACAGTCGAATGGAATAAGTTTTTCAGCACAAGCGCGCCAATCA
>JAITCT010000341.1 GCA_031282925.1 Dysgonamonadaceae bacterium
AAACGGCTTCTCCTGTCCCGAATGTTGGCGAGACATGGAAATTTCTTGAACTGCAACATCATCCGAATTGTATTTTAGCTTCGTCCTGCGACGGTTTTTTCCTGATGAAGAAAGAAGGCGGTCAATGGAAATTTTCCCATTATATTGACGGGTTCAACCACTCGGACGGAATGTTTGAAGAAGATTCGTCCGGAATTATTTGGTTTTGCCATTGGATGAAAGGTCTTTACAAACTCATGTTCAACAGTGGCAAGACCCGCTTTTCGGTTGAGCAGTTCGGCACGGACAAAGGACTTTACAGCAACCGGAACAATGTGTTGGCTAAAATTGACGGCGAAATTATCATCTCGGGCAAAGGAGGATTTTTTCGCTACAACCCCCAACACAGCCGTATGGAACATGCCGAAGATTTTGAATCACAATTTGGGATGCAGGCTCATTCTCTGCGGTTTATGCAAATGCCTTCGGGTGAGGTCTGGTGCCTGTCGCCCGATTATTGCGCTATCGGCATGAAAGAAAAAAACGGGAAATACAGGGTAGAGCAGCCCTTGTTTTTTCCCTGTCTGAAAAATAATCTGATTCCCGGATTTGAACATTTCAATCCCATTGATTCGTCCAACATCCTGATTAGCACGGAAAATGGCTTCGCGTGGTTTGACAGGCAACGCGCCAAAGCCTCGCCTGATTTACCGCAGTCTTTCCAAATCACGATCCAAAAAGTGTTCCTGACGAATGAAAAAGATTCGCTCGTATCGGGCTATTTGTCGCAACAGCATCAAATTCCGGCGTTTGATTATAAAAATAATTCCATCCGGTTTGAATATACGGCGCCGGAATATCGCGGCGAATGTGTGGTAACTTACAGTTTCCGGCTTGAGCATTTCGATTCCGGCTGGTCGGCCTGGTCGAAAAGCAATTTCAAAGCCTATACCAAACTGCCCAAAGGCAATTACACTTTCCGCGTACGGGCGCAAAACGATTTGGAGGAAAATATTGTGGAAACCGCTTATCAATTTACGATTTTGCCGCCGTGGTATGAAAGCCTTTGGGCGATTCCGATTTATATTGTGTTCCTGACCGGCATTGCTATGCTATTAATCAAATATATATGCAACAAATCGAAAGAAAGCGCACACGAAATAGAAAGCAAAAAAGAAGAGAAGGCACAGGAAAAAGAAAAGGAAATCGTATCCCTGAAAAATAAACTACAACACGAACTGCGGCATAAATCGCAGGAATTGGCCAATTCAACAATGAATGTTATCCGGAAAAACGAGATTTTACTCGAATTAAACAAAATCATCGAAAACGTATATGAAGATATGAAGAAACCGGACGCTCTTCCGGCAATTACTAAGCGCCTGCAAACCATGCAACAGGAGATTCAACAAAACATCGAACATGACGATAACTGGAAAAAATTTGCCGAAAATTTCGATCTAATTTATGAAAACTACCTCAAACGCCTGAAAGAACGATTTCCCAATCTCACGAAAAACGATTTACGTCTCTGCGCTTACTTAAAAATGGGGCTGAGTTCAAAGGACATGGCGCCGTTGCTCAATGTTTCCTACCGTAGCGTGGAGATGTGCCGCTACCGCATTCGCCAAAAGATGGAATTGGCGCGAGATGTGAATTTGACGGATTTTTTGCAGGGATTTTAAGCACCCTTCTATCCGCCACAACCGTTACGGATATTTTTTATATACTTAAAAGAGAGAAATTAGAGACTTTCAAATATCTTAAAGAATTATTGGAAATAACAGACGCTTTAAATATAGAAAACCTTTTTAAAAAGAACGACCCAATTCCTCCATCCTGCACCCGACGTCCTTGCCTGAAAAAGCAATACCCAAAAGAATCACCCTTCCCGTACAGGAATTATAATACCTGCGGTCGTGTATTTGCGCCATTGCCTCCTTGAGCAGGAGGTCTGTCTTTTTTTCGGCATGGTATTTTATCTCGGCGATAACAGTCAGTCCGGGTTGTTCCCAGACAGCGTCCGCACGTCCGCTCTCTTCGTGTATTTTGAAGCCCAGCAGACGCATCCATATCAGCATCATTGTATGATATAGGCCTCGTCGGTGCGGTGAAGCTCATAAGGAACCGTAGCAATCATGACTTCGAGACTGTCGGCAAAACCGGCTTTGTCGCAGTTTTTGATCTGCTGTTCCATGGTCCGGCGCAAATTATCAACCTGATAGCTGGGATATTTGCCATAAGCTTCCAGCAAGCATGTCAGGAATGCCTTATTTACTTCCGAATTAGGAATGCCGAGCGTATAGAGTGGGCTTTCGTCAGTCATATCTATCTGTTTGATGGTCAGGTAACCGGTCTGGAACAGCAAAGGCACCTCGTTCTATGTCCGGCGGATTATATCCTTTCAATGTAATTTCGTCGACAATCAATGGTTTCAGTACGATATCCGTGCGATTACGCCGTTGAATAGCATCTATCAAGAAAGTAGGTGTACCGGTGTCAAACCAGTAGCCGGTAAAACGCCGGTGATAAAAAAACATCAGTGTTGAAAATGGATTGTATATGGCGGTTTTTCCGTCCCATGTATAACCATTATACCAGTAGCGGATTCGATCCAGTAAATGCTCTTTTGTTACCTTTAAATACCCAGCGGTACTGTCAATATGGTCGGAAAAGTTACTTTCCAATTCTTCCTGCGTGTATCCGCATATCGAAGCGAACCGTTCATGTAAGGTAATATCGTTCAGGTAGTTTCAAGCTGAAAAGACGGACAATCTCGAAAATTTGGATACGCCGGTCAGGAAAAGGAACTGCAAATGTTCGTCGGAACCTTTCAGCACCTGGTAAAAATCATGGATTGCCGTCCGGACAGCATCCAATTGAGAATCGAAAAGATGGCTTGTAACCGGTTTGTCGTATTCGTCAATCAGCACGACTGTTTTTTGACCGGTTTTTTCATGTAAGGCACGAATCAATTCTCTAAAACGGTCTGGAGCCGATTCTTCCGTTAATATAACCTGATAATTTTTGGCAAGCTCTTGCAGATAACCCACCAAACTGATTTCCATTTTTTTCCGGAGTGGAATGGTCTATCAGCGTCCAGTCAATCCGAATAATCGGATACTGTTGCGACCAGTCCCATTTATCGTAAATATAAAGACCCTCGAATAATTCTTTTTTCCCTTTGAAAAACGCTTCCAAAGTGCTTACCAGTAACGGATTCGATACAGTAAATGCTCTTTTGTTACCTTTAAATACTCGGCGGTACTGTCAATATGGTCGGAAAAGTTACTTTCCAATTCTTCCTGCGTATATCCGCATATCGAAGCAAACTGTTCATGTAAAGTAATATCATTCAAATGATTCAATGCTGAAAAAACGGACAGCCCTGAAAATTTGGATACGCCGGTCAGGAAAAGGAATTGCAAATGCTCGTCGGAACCTTTCAGTACCTGGTAAAAATCATGCACTGCCGTCCGGACAGCATCCAACTGAGAATCAAAAAGATGACTTGTAACCGGTTTGTCGTATTCATCAATCAGCACAACTGCTTTTTTGCCGGTTTTCTTATGCAAAAGTATTATCAAATCATCAAAGCAATCGGGTGCAGTTTTTCCTTGAAGCGTTATTTCATATATTTCTGCAATATTGCGCAAATACCGGCACAAGCTGTCTGTTATTCTTTCCGGCGTAGAATGGTCTATCAGCGTCCAGTCAATCCGGACAACCGGATACTGTTGCGACCAGTCCCATTTATCATAAATATAAAGACCCTCGAATAAGTCTTTTTTCCTTTGAAAAGCGCTTCCAAAGTGCTTACCAGTAACGATTTCCCAAACCGGCGCGGACGGGCGAGAAAATAAATCCTTCCATCCGCAACCATGCGGTAAATATGATCGGTTTTATCCACATACACACAGTTTGTGCTGCGTAACGTCTCAAACGATTGTGTTCCTATCGGCAATTTTTTCATAACATATCTATTTTACCGGAAAAATTTATTGACATCTGCTTAAAATACGTTTCCACCGGATTTTGCCGTTGAACCACCCCCGATCTTCATCCAGCGACAGCCAAATCATGACCGGTTTGCCGACAACATGGTCTTCCGGTACAAATCCCCAGGAACGGGAATCCCGCGAATTGTGACGGTTGTCGCCCATCATAAAATAATAATCGTATTTGAACGTATAACTGTCCGCCGCTTCCCCGTTGATTAATATCTGCTTCCCGTTTTTCTGCAAAGTATTGCCTTCATAATTGACAATACAGTGGGAATAAAGAGCCAGGTTTTTTTCATCCAGATGAACAGCAGTTCCTTTTTTCGGAATCCACAGAGGGCCGTAATTGTCGCGCGACCATCCGAAATCGGCATTGTAAGGATAAATATCATCCGAAGGGCCGAAAAACTCAGGATATTTTTCCAGTAATTCATCCGTTTCGAGATGAATTGACCGGCACAGTTTACCTTTTTGCAATTTGCGTACGCCTTCCTGCGTTAAAGGCAACAAATAAACCGGATTGAATAAGCCGTTTTCATTCCTTTGAATGCCTATCCCTTCTAGCAAGACCGCATTGCCTACCATGTGGAAATCTCCGGTTCGTACATCCAGCATACGGAACATTTTATCGTTCCACAATTCGCCGTTGGTTTCCACAAAGTAGTTGAACTGAGCTTTTTCCGGCAGAGCCTGTTGCAGGCCGTTGATGTATATTTCATTATTAATGATTTGCAAATTATCGCCTGGCATACCCACGCATCTTTTCACGTAATTTTCGCGGCGGTCAACCGGACGGTAGATGATTTTCCCATACCACGCTTCGCCGGAATGGAGCGTTTCTTTTCCGATTTTTTTTGCTAAATAATAATAGTCGGGATTTTCCATTTTCAGGGCAACCGTATCGCCGGCAGGGAAATTAAATACTACAATGTCGTTTCGTTTGATGCTGCCGAAACCTTTCAATCGCTTGTAATCCCACTTCGGCCACTCAATATACGATTTGGTATTGATGATGGGCAATGTGTGCTGGGCCAGGGGAAAGGATAAGGGCGTATTGGGAACGCGAGGTCCGTAACTCAGTTTGCTTACAAAAAGGTAATCGCCCACCAGCAATGTTTTTTCAAGCGATGAGGAGGGAATTTTATAATTCTGGAAAACAAACAGGTTAATCAAATAGACCGCAACCAGGGCAAAAACGATGGCGTCGACCCATTCGGCCACTTTTCGCGCAACAGGATTTTTGGCGTTTTTCCATGCTCCCCACGGAATTAATCCTGAAATGTAAATATCAAATATTACCGGTATACCCAGCAGCAGCCAGTAATTTCCGTCCCACACGATAAACAGGATATAAAGTAATGCGACACAGGCAAAGAACAGCCATTGTTTTTTTGTTGCTTTTCTCATCTTATTTTTTTATTAAAAATTCAACATATCGTTCATTGTTAAAAACCCTTTTTTCCCTTTTACAAATTCGGCGGCCAAAACAGCGCCAAGCGCAAAACCTTTCCTGTTTTTGGCGTCATGCCTGATGCTGATGACGTCTGCTTCCGATTCGTAAAAAATTTCGTGAATACCGACAACTTCGCCTTTCCTTTCGGAATGAATCGCCAAATCGCCGGCGCCGCTTCCGGCCGCTTCTTTCCACTGTTTTTTCCGGTTGATATTTTCCAGAATGTCTTCGGCCAGAGTAATGCCCGTTCCGCTCGGCGCATCCAACTTGTGAATGTGGTGGATTTCCTCCATCCTGACGTCATAATTCGGGAAGTTGTTCATCAGTTTTGCCAGATACCGGTTGACGGCGAAGAAGATATTAACGCCTATACTGAAGTTGGAGGCATAAAAAAAAGTTTTATGTCCGGTTTCACAGATTTTTTTTACTTCGTTGAGCCGGTTCAGCCAGCCGGTTGTTCCCGTTACTACCGGAATATTTCTTTCAAAACATTTTTGATAATTGCCGAAAGCGCTCTGAGGCAGGGAAAATTCAATCGCCGCTTCGGCAGAAAGAAACTGTGGAGAATCAAAGTCTTCCGGATTGGAAACGTCAATGATGGAAACGATTTCGTGCATTCGTTCCAAAGCTGTTTGTTCGATTTCGCGGCCCATTTTTCCGTAGCCGATTAATGCTATTTTCATGTGGATGTATTCAAAACAATTTGCCTGCAAATGTAGTTAAAATATATGGTTATTTCAATGAGTAAGGTATAAAATTAATTTTTTTCGCCAAAAC
>JAITCT010000100.1 GCA_031282925.1 Dysgonamonadaceae bacterium
ACGCAGTATTTCGATTTCCGGCAGTAACTCTCCCGTTTGGTATTCAATGCCGACAACGGGTTTTTCCAGAGGTAACATGCTGTTGAGCAGACTCATGCACAGGTGTTTGTGTTCGCCGAAGACGCGCTTGAAAGTTAAATCGTTTCTGGGATCAAGATAATGTGCCATAATTTGAACTGTTTTATCCGGTTACTGTTTATAATGATGCAAAGGTAGATAATTTTTTTGATAACGTGCGGAGCGGACAGGTAAAAAAGGGTGCATTTCAAGTTGTTGCGACCGTTATTGCGAGCCTCGCGCCAACCGGGGAAATCAGCGACAATTTTTCCGTTCGGAGGTTTTCGCTGTTTGTAAGCTGCGGATTTCATCTTCCGTCAGGCGGGTGCTTTGCATAATGTCTTCCGGCGAAATACCCATTTGCAGTAAATTGAGTGCGGCTTCTTTTATCCCTTCTTTTCGTCCTTTTTGCAACCCTGTTTCTTCCCCTTTATGCCATGCGTCCGATATTACGCTGCGCTCGGTCATGATACCGTCCCGGAATTTGTCGTAGGTAAATAACTGTTCTTTCGTATAAGCGCTGATTTCCATATACCGGATGGCTTCCTGTGTATAGCTGTTTTCCAGTAATTCCGCAGGTACTTCCCGTGTACGCTCATTGATTTCGGTAAGGAAGCGAAGCCGGAGTTCATGCAGTTTCTTCTCCCCGTGGCTTTGAGGGCGAAATTTGGGCAGTTCGATGAACACAAATTCCAGGCCTTTGATTTGCTTTTGCGTGTTTTTGATATTGACTGTTTTGTAGTGGTGATAGTACACGTCTTGCATTTCGGGCGATTTTTCAAAGATTTCGTTCACAAAACTTAATGCGTAAACAGGCTGAAGGAGTTCGTACCGTTCGGCTCTGTTCAGTTGCATCACATAGGCTTTGGAAGCGTTCAGCAGTACGCGGCTCTTAAAACTTTCCGTCCAGTACATCTGCATTTCAACGATAAACTGCTGTCCGTCCGAATCGGTACAGCGTACATCTACGATTGAATTGCGGAGTATTTCGATTTCCGGCAATAACTCTCCCGTTTGATATTCAATGCCGACAACTGGTTTTTCCAGAGGTAACATGCTGTTGAGCAGGCTCATGCACAGGTGTTTGTGTTCTCCGAAGACGCGCTTGAATGTCAAATCATTTCTGGGATCAAGGTAGTGTGCCATAATTTGAACTGTTTTATACGGTTACTGTTTATTAATGATGCAAAGTTAGATAAATTTTTTTGATAATACAGGTAAAAAAGGATGCATTTCGAGTTGTTGCGAGCCGTAAGGCGAAGAAATCCAAAAAAACACGTGTTTTTCCGGCAATAATTTGTTGATTTATAGAAATTCTGCGAATTGAAAAATATTGATTCATTAACGGAACGGTAACACCTAAATCTCCGGATACGGCTGTCATAGTTGCAACAACTCATAACGGAATATTCAGGGACAGTTGCCGGATACAGGTTTTGGAAGGCAATTTTGTCGCTCGTTTTCCCGGCTTTATTGACAGTATGCTTGGAAAATGGATTGAAGTTATTAATACTTCGCCCGAAGGATACCAGACTGCAGGAGGTTATAACGCCGGATTTTATGATAATTATGTAAGATGGGAAGGACGCTATTGTGTTTTTGATGAAGAAAACAGAAGTATATACGCATCTCTTGGAGGAGGAAAAGCCGTTCTTTTCACTGTCATAGAATTAACCGGTAATATGATGTACGTTACGAATCCTCTTTCTTATTTTAAGAAAATCCAATAACGGGGGAAATTGAGAATGAAGGAAATTATTCAGCCTCACTTCGTCATTGCGAAGGCAATAGCCTGAAGCAATCCATATAATTTGTTTTGGAACGCCCCAAATTCATTTCGGAACGTTCCGAATTCGGTTTGGGGCGTTCCGGATTCAATTTGGAACGTTCCGAGTTCAGTTTGGGGCGTTCCGGATTCGGTTTGGAACGTTCCGAATTCATTTTGGAACGTTCCGAATTCATTTTGGGGCGTTCCGGATTCATTTTGGGGCGTTCCGGATTTGTTTCGGAACGTTCCGGATTCATTTTGGGGCGTTCCGAATTTATTTTGTAATGTTCCGAATTCATTTTGGAAGTTTCATGATTTATTTGGGTGCAAATTTACCCTGAATTTTTCAATTACACAAGAAGATTTGATTTTTCTTGCTTTTACAGATGGACTTCCAAAGGATTTATCAGGACTTTTCAGTTCCTGCCGGACGAATCGGAGCGGCTGTGCAGGCTTTCGCGGTGAGGATTATAAAAACGGATGAGGCTGTTTCAAAGGTAACTTTTCCTTTGAAACAGCCTCACAGACGGCACGGAACGGCCTTTTTACGTTTTTGTTATTCGGCTTTCAGAGTCCGAATAGCGCGAACAAGTTTGGGATAGTGCTGATTCAGGTCGGTTTGAACCGGCTTCACGTCTTGTGCCGCAGGATTGAAGTCGTAGAAATAGGTATAGCCGCTTGGACCAATATAACCGCCATCTATAGCGCTTGAACTCCAATATGTTTTTGTTTCGTTGAACCCGCCGACAACGGCACGCTGCCTGTAAAGTTCCGTCAACTCGTCGATGCTCGGCAAATACCAGTCGCTGTAACCGCCGGTAGTCAATTCGGCTACCACTTTGGCGGCATATATCTCGTCGGCGGGCGCTACATCAACTTCCGTGCCTCCCTTGGTTTTCAACTCGATAATCTTTTGAGTGTTTGCCGCGCCCGTACCGATTGCTTTTTCGGTGGGGATGGTTACACGCAATGCGCTCCAGGCGATACCTGTTTCATTCACGTCTTCCGGAGCCGCTACAAGTCCGAACGTGCGGTCGGGAGCAATATAAAACACTGTTCCTCCCCCGTTTACATCGCCGACTTTGACGTCTGCCGATATTACGGAAGCGGGTTTATCTTCATTTTTGTCGCAAGACCACAGTATGAGGGATGCGAAGATACCGAATAATAATAATGACTTTTTCATTTTTTTTAACTTATTTGGATTTGTTTAATAGCCGGGATTTTGCGGCAGTATCCTCAAATCTTCTTCCGCTTCTCCTGTGGGAATGGGGAAACGGTAGAATTTACCTTTGATGTTGTCGTATTTGGCATGTAAATGCGCATACACTTTGGCAAAAAAGGCATTCACCACGGCGCCGTCTTTTCCGGTTTCGCCGGCTCTCGCATAACTGCTGTCGAAGTGTTCATAGGTGCTTACGGACTTCACTGTTTGGATAAGCGTTTTCCAGCGAACCAGGTCTAACCAGCGGCGCTGGTCGTACACAAATTCGTGTTCGATTTCCGTTCTCAGGGCTTCACGGGTAAGGGTAAGCGCGGTAAAATTGTGATCCTCGTTCCCGTATGCGCGGGTACGGATTTGATTGACAAGCGGCAGCGCTTCGGCCGTTTTGCCCTGTTCAAGCAGCGCTTCCGCTTTGGTAAGCAAAACTTCGGCATAGCGGATTTCTATTCTGTCCACTTCGTTTTTTGTAGGCGCGATGCGTTCGCTGTTTGGGTAGGAATGGTCGACCGATTTCCCAAAGCGCGGCAAAGTAGTCGGCGGCAGATATTCATAAGTATTTCCGCTTTCCGGATCGGTCAGGCGGGTTGCGTAAGAAATTTCCCTCCGCAAGTCCAGCGAATCCCAACGGTTTACGAGATCAATATCGGCAGGGCCGATATGCGTGTCTTCTTCAATATTGAAGTCGAATGTGAAACCGCAATGCGCCTGGTGATTGCCCTGTTCGTCAAAGCCGTCGCCCAAATGGAAGATGGAGTAAATCACTTCCTCGTTATTCTCATATTCCCTGCCGTAAAGAGCGTAATTTTTATACGGATACGGACGGTTTGTCTGGTCTTCAATAGGAAGCAGTTTGTACTTGCCGCCTGCAATTACCTTGTCGGCATATTCTACCGCTTTGGCTAATTTCGCCCGGTCAACGGAATAATCAGGGTCGGTCGTGCTGCTCCAAATAGCCGCTATGTCCGACTGCGAGAGGGGATTACTTGCCCACGCCAGATAAGTCCTGGCTAAGAGTGCGTTAGCGGCATTCTTAGTCGGAGTGTACTTCAAGGCGTCGTATTCGGGCAATACGGCTTCGGCTTCCGTCAAATCCTTCACGATTTGATTGTAAACATCCGTAATAGATGCTCTTGAAGCGCCAACCAAATCCGTTTCGCGGTCAAGAATAAGCGGCACTTCACCGTAGAGCTGCACTAAGTAGAGATACGCCAAAGCACGGTTCAGCTTCACCTGCCCGATGGCAAGCGCTTTGGTGTTTGCGCTCACGGTGCCGGAGGCTTCGATGGAAGCAATCGCGCGGTTGCCTTCTCCTATACTCCGGTACAGGCGGTTGAATACTTTAACGGCATACTGGGTATTTGGGGCAATGTCCAAACGGCTCACCTGGGGGCCTGCGGCATTTTCCGGACCCTCAAAACTAATCGTTACGTCGCTTGCCGATTCAATCAGGAAAGAAAACGAAGAACTCAGGGTCTGCAAAGCGGGATAAACCTGTTTGGCCACACTCGCTGCCGCCGCATCATTCGGAACGTCCACTATCGGAAGATGCGGATCGGGAGCAGGATCCGGATCACTGTCGCCGCACGAAAAAAGTGTGGCGACACTTAATAACACACCCAAAACATAGGGTAAAAAATCAATTTTTCTCATTTGTAGTAACTTTTAATTTATAAATAATATTCAGAAATCCATATTAATTCCCAAAGATATGCTACGCGCTGCCGGATATGTCCCCAAATCCGCGCCGCTTGCCACTTCGGGATCGTAACCTTTGTAAGCAGTGAAAGTGAAGAGGTTCTGTGCGCTTGCAAACAGGCGGACGGTAACGGTTTCACCCCACGACTGGGGCAATGCAAGCGTATATCCTGCCGTGATGTTTTTCAGCCGCAGGAAAGAGGCGTCTTCAACGTAGCGGCTGTCCGGCAAATCGTATGGACGTGTGCGGGAAGCATTGTTGGCGAGGCTTGGGTAGCGGTTCGACCGGTTATCGGGCGTCCAACTGTCTTTCAATGCGGTTGATACATTGTAATCGGTAGGCATTTCCAAAAAACGCCGCAGATGATTATATACTTTATTCCCCTTGCTTCCCTGAAAGGCGATGAATGCATCAAACCGGCGGTAAACAAAATGGGAGGAAAACCCGTAGATGAAATCGGGCTGTACCGAACCAAGCACAACACGGTCGTAGGAATCAATTTTCCCATCCCGGTGCGTGTCAACAAACTTGATGTCGCCCGCCTGCGGAATGCCCAGACTGGTAGTCGGTAATCCGGCTACATCTTCGCCTTCCTGCACGATACCGGCAAACTGCAAGCCGTAGAAAGTTCCCAGCGATTCCCCTTCCTTCAGTATCTCTATGCCGGCCTGTCCGGTTTGACTGCGGCTTGCAAGCAGGTTATTATAACTGCCGAGTTCGCTTAAAGTATTCCTGTTGGCGGCAATATTCGCCGCCACGTTCCACGCCAGATTTTTACCGTCCAAAATATCAACATTGACCGACAGTTCCACACCTTTGTTTATCACGTTCCCGATATTTTCCAGTTGCGTTCCGCCCCCCTGTACTGCCGAAACAGGTATTTCAAAAAGGAGATCGTATGTTTTCTTGTAATACGCATCCGCCGAGAGGGTAATCCGATTGTCCAGCCAGCCGGCGTCAATGCCTGCATTATATTGGGCTGTGCTTTGCCATCCCAAATTACTGTTCCCCCGGTTCACCATGGGAGAAGTGGTTGTTTCCGCATATTTTCGGGTAGCATACAGGGTGGCATATTCATAATCGCCGATTTCCTGGCTGCCCACAGTTCCTGCCGTCAACCGCAGTTTCAACTGCGATAGAGCTTGCTTTTCCGCTACTGTATGGAAAAACGGTTCTTCATTCATGTTCCACGACATGCCTGCAGAAGGATAATAACCCCAGCGACGCCCTGCCGCAAAGCGGGACGAGCGATCGGCGCGGAAAGTTGCGGTCAGGTGGTAACGGTCTTTGAAAGAATAATTGACCCGCCCCAAAAGAGAGTTCAGTGTAGATTCCGGTGGAATAACCGGTTGGACGGGCAAATACATTTTATCGGCTTTTGCCAGATTATTCATTTTTTCCGTTTCGTCCGAAAAACCGTAACCGGCTGTAATGATGAAATTTCCACTTGTCTTTTCCGTGGTATATCCGCCCAGCAAATTGAACGAGTGAATACCGGATACACGGGAATAATCAAGCGTATATTCCGCAAGCGTTATCTCGCGATTGCGCTTACCTACGCCGCCTATGCCGTTCAGATTGATGCCGATAGCGGATACGGACGGAGCGAAGAAATGTTGCGTAATGTAAGAAAGGTTTGTTCCCGCATTAATTTTCGCGAACAGTCCCTTTGCCAGCTCATACCGGGCAAAGAAACTCCCCAAAACAGTGGTTTGGATATTTTCGCCGGTGCTGCTGTTCAGGTCGGCGACAGGATTTGCCCAATGATCGCCAAGTTTCAGGTAGCCATATTCATAGGGATTATTCTTCGTATTATACGTTCCGTCGGTATTGTAAATCGGCACTGTCGGCGGGATATACAGTGCGTAAGTCAGCGAATTGGCCACACCGCGTGCGTAGGGCGAGTCATTGCCTTTGGAAAAATTGTCGTCCGCTCCGAAAGTAGTGAGCGACTGCTGTACGGCGCGGCTTGCAGTTGCCGAAAGTCCGACGGTGAAACGGGACGATAGCGAGCGTTCCAAATTCACCCGCCCGCCGAAGCGCTCAAAGCCCGTATGGATAATAATGCCCTTTTGCTCTGTATAATTAAGGGATACAAAGTATCTTGTCCGCTCATCGCCGCCGCCGAACGATACATCGTGGTTTTGGCTGACGCCGGTTTGAAACACAGCCTCCTGCCAGTCGTAACCGTAACCATCGCCTGCCGGACGCACGGCGGCAGACATGGCTTGCCGCAAGTTGAGCCATTCGCCGGTGTTCATTACATCCACTTTCTTTGCTAATTGTTGTATGCCGTATCTGTATTGGTAGCGGACACTTTCTTTTCCCCGCGCCCCTTTTTTTGTAGTAACGATGATAACGCCGTTTGCTCCTCTGCTGCCGTAGATAGCCGTTGCGGAAACATCTTTTAATACTTCTACCGACTCAATGTCGGCAGGATTAATGGCCGATAAAGGATTGATATTGCTTTCGACGCTGCCCAGGCCTGTGCTTTCGGACTGCTTATCGTTGAAGAAGATAAAGCCGTCGATGACATACAGCGGGTCGTTGTCGGCATGAACCGAATTGCTGCCGCGGATACGGATGCTTGAGCCTTCGCCCGGTTGCCCGGACGTTTGTGTAACATTTACGCCCGAAATAGCGCCGCCTAAAATGGCGTCCAGCGACAAGGCCGGCTGTTTCGGCAATGCAGCGGGCAACGAAGCAATCGAACCGGTCAATTCACGCCTCCGCTGTGTGCCGTAACCCACTACAACCACTTCATTCAGCATACCCGTATTTTCTTCCATGATAATTGTCAGCGGACTACGGCTATCGGTAGCCTGTATCTCCGCCGGTTTATAGCCTAAATAACGAATGGAAACAGTAGCAGGAAGAGTGGCTGCGGATAAAATAAAGTGTCCGTTAATGTCGGAAACCGTTCCCGTTTTTTCATCTCCGGCGAGGACAATCCGTGCGCTGCTTAACGGTTCATTATTAGCATCCAATACGTTGCCTGTAATTTTTATCTCTCCGTTTTGAGCAAAAATCGGAACGGATAAAAAAACAATATTGCACACGATACATAAAAAGCACCGGA